>JAGNEZ010000029.1 GCA_018003015.1 Phycisphaerae bacterium
CTGCGAAGAAAAAAACTTTCGATTTCGGTCGGGATGCCCCTCCCCCCGCGATTCTCAGCCTTTCAGCGAGCCCGGGGCCCTCCGTCCTGCCCCTGCGGTGCGAAGAATCGGCTATTCATCAGGGCTGTGTTCGACGCCAATCGGAACGCGGCATCGAGGGGCGGGTGCACGTCCGATAACTGCAGGGCTCGCATCCGGGCGGTTTTTCGGGTAGAAGGGCCGCCTGGATTCCTGGTTCGAGGCCCGGCACGACGAAATGGGTGACACGATCGATCCGACACCTGCGGCGAGTGATAACCGAGGGAGCCCGTTCAAGGCGGTCTCGCGGTGGCATCTACACCGGCGGATGTATGACTGGGTGCTTCACTGGGCGGACACCCGCTATGGCACCCCGGCCTTGTTCTGTCTTTCCTTCGCCGAGTCCAGCTTCTTCCCCATCCCTCCGGACGTCCTCCTGATCGCCCTCG
Source organism: Phycisphaerae bacterium (assembly GCA_018003015.1). Lineage (NCBI taxonomy): Bacteria > Pseudomonadati > Planctomycetota > Phycisphaerae > Phycisphaerae bacterium. The sequence continues at coordinate 468 of JAGNEZ010000029.1, forward strand.
TATTGGGGGCCCGCCAGCGGTGGTTCCGCTACGCGCTGATCTGTACAGTGGCCAGCGCGCTCGGCGGTCTGGGGGGGTATCTCATCGGTTACGGTCTGTTTGAGACGGTCGGGCGGAAGATCATCGCCTTTTATCAGGCGGAACACTACTACGACAGAGTCATGGACTGGTATCGTCGGTATGACTACTGGATCGTGTTCATCGCCGCCCTGACCCCGATCCCGTACAAAGTCTTTACCATAGCCTCAGGCGTGTTCCACATGAACCTGCTGGGATTCTCCCTGGTGTCGATCGTCGGGCGAGGCATGCGTTTCTTCGCGGTCGCGGCCCTGCTGTACTGGTTCGGCCCGCCGATGAAACGGATCATCGACAGGTATTTCGACCTGCTGTGTGTCCTCTTCGTGGTCCTGCTGGTCGGTGGGTTCTTGGTCATCAAACTCGTTCAGTAGAAGAACGGGGCGTCTGTTTCCTGCCGGGAACTCAAGGCCGGACCGGCCACCCGGCTATTGCCAAGTGGTGAAGGCGCACGATGGAGTCGCCATGATCGGTTTCGTGATTTGGTGCATTCTCTTGGTCGGTGTGGCCTGTGTTTGGGCGTCGCGGCACGTGACCATCTCGCGCGCACGCCGGGACTTTCCTCCCCTGACAGAGGACTACCCCGCGGACGGTAACACGGCGATGCCTTTTCTCAGCGTGCTGATCGCCGCCAAGGATGAGGAAGTCAACATCGAGACGGCCGTGCGCACCATGCTCGACCAGGACTACCCGCATTTCGAGCTGATAGTCATCAACGATCGCAGCACTGATCGAACGGCCGAGATTCTGGAGTCAATCAAGGCCGAGCAGGCGGACGGGCGGCTGAAGGTCATCCACATCAAGGAGCTTCGCGATGGCTGGTTCGGCAAGAACAATGCCATGCAGACCGGCATGCAGGTCGCCCGGGGACAATGGCTGTGTTTTGGGGATGCCGATTGTCGTCAAACTTCACGCAAAACACTCGCAGCGGCTGTCCGGTTTGCCCAAGCGAACAGCCTCGACCTGCTGTCCGTGTTGCCAGAGCTCGAGACGCATGGTCTCTGGGAGCGGATCATCCAGCCGGCCTGCGCGGCGGTGATGGTCTTCTGGTTTCAGCCCAGCCGGGTGAACGATCCGAGGCGCAGCGAGGCATACGCCAACGGGGCCTTTATGCTCATGAACCGCCGCTGCTATGAAACCATCGGCGGGCATGAGGCGGTCCGGACGGAGGTCAACGAGGATATGCACATGGCCCGGCTGACCAAAGAGCGTGGCCTGCGGCTGTACGTCATCCAGGGAGACGGCCTGTACAGGGTGCGGATGTACACCGGCCTGCGGCAGATCTGGCGCGGCTGGAGCCGGATCTTCTACGGTTGCTTCGGCACGTTCCACAAACTGATGGTGACCATGCGCATGCTCACCATCATGAACGTGTTCCCCTACGCCAGCCTGTTAATCGCGGCCTGCGTCCTGCTGACATGGGGAGAGGCGGGGGCAGGCAGTGGCTGGCGGGCGGTGGGCTGCGCGGCCGCTCTGGCAGTGATCGCCCAGCAGACAACCATCGTCCGTTTCTACCGCATCAGCCGGGCCAATCCCTGGTATGCCCCGACGTTCATCATTGGCGCGGTCATGTGTATCGGTATGCTAATCAGTGCGATGCGCAGACTGCGGGGGTGCGGGACGACCACATGGCGTGGCACGACCTACCAGGGGCAGAAAGTGGTCAAGGCATCGTGAGCGATCGATGCGATTAGCCGGCGGTTGAGTCATGCCCTTTGATGTGCCATCTTTGCTCGAGCGTGTTCCCGAGGCGTACCGGGCGTATGTCGTGCCCTGCGGCTTGGCGATCCTCGGCTTGCTGGTTCTGCGCGTGATTTGGGGCCGGCTGGCTCGGTTCCTGCGTCGCCGTCGCCCGCCGATCATCAATCCGAGGCTGGCCAAGTACAGCGTGGACCATGCGGAACTGGATCGGAAGCGGCGTCAGCTGGCCAGGAAGATCGTGGCGACTTCGACCAGTGCGCGGTTGGCCGGCTTCAAGATCATGCGTCAGGTGGAGGCGGTCTTTGTCGAGGGCTATCGCGCACCGGAAGAGGCGATGATTGCGCTGAAGGCGGCGGCTGCCGAGCGCGGGGCCAACGGCATTCTCAACGTCGGCGCAGAGCGGACTGCGGCAGGTCGGTGCAGCGCATCGGGAGACGCGGTGATCGTGGCTGCCATCCAACCATTGCGGCAACCGGCCGCCCCGAGCCGGGAGCTGCCTTCTGCCGAGGATGTCGTCGCTCCCCCGGTGAAGCCCGCGCCACCGGAGCCGACGGGTCCTCCCCCTTCGGCCGCCCGACCTCCTCCCGGGCAATCCCCGCCATCACCTCCCCGCAATCCACTGCTCGACGACTGATCGGTCGCCAGACAAGGAGGCAGCGGTCGCACCCGGCTTCGTCGGGCTTCGCCGTGAGGCCTCGGGGCGCGGAGCTCCTCAGGACGCGCGGATCACGACTCAAGCGTGTCAATGTACCTGGGACCAGGAAGGCTTAGTCGTCGTAGACCAGTTCCGTTTGCCGCGAGCGTTTGACGGTGGATCGTTTGACCTTCTCGTCGAGACGCTTGCGCTGGGCTGAAGGCGGGATGTTGGTCGGTTTCCGGGTCTTCGGCACCTTGAAGGCCTCGGAGAGCAACTCGATGAACCGGTTGACCGCCGCCCGGCGATTGGCCAACTGGGTACGTTCCTTGCTGGAGTGAATCCGCAGAATGCCGTCTTGGGCGATCCGGCTGGACAGGCTCTTGCGGACCAGGGCCTTCTGGGCGGTGGAAAGCGACATACTGCCGCCGACATTGAAGTGGAGCGTGACGCGAGTGTTCACCTTGTTCACGTTCTGGCCGCCCGGCCCCGGACTTCTCTCGAAGGAGAAGCTCAGTTCGTGCTCGCTGACGGATACACCAGAGCAAATGTCGATCATAATCCGCCGCTCCTTCGCGAGTTGCATGCTCGCGATCTGTGCCGTTGAGCAGGAAGCTGCCTGATGGCCCGCGTTCCGCTAAGCCCCTCAAACCGTTAAGCGCGATCCAGAACTTCCGGTCCTGGTCATTCCATTCAGCCCTGGCCGCATGGGTACATTATAGCCGAACCGCTGAACCATGCCAAGCCCCTCGGCAAGATCCGATCGTGTGAAGAAAGGAAATGCTCCTGAAGAGTTAAAAAGAGGTCAGAATTACGCCAGCCATTCGTCGCGATGAGCCGCCACGAAGCGGTCGTCGTTGAGATGCGGATAGGCGGCGTACACGCGGTCAATCTCGGCCATCTGCCCTTCGGAAAGCTCCTCGTGGGGATCCAGGCACCAGCGACCGGCCAGCAGTCCCTGGCGGCGAAGGACCTCGTGAAGCCCGGCAATGCACCCGGCGAAACCGTTGGCTGCATCGAAGAAAGCGCCGTTGGCGTCCGTGATCTCGACGTTCAGACGCAGCCACTCGACCGGAATGGTGTTGCTCCGGGTGTCTGATGCGTGGATCGCCTCGAGCTGTTCTACTGCTTTCCGCGTCCACACCGCCCAGTGTCCGAGCAACCCGCCCACGATCCGCTGGGTGACCGATTTGCCGTCGCGAACGAAGGTGAAGGGTGTCAGAAGATCCGCGATGATGTGGTCGTCGTTTCCGGTGTAGAGGACAACCTGATCCGCCCGACCGGCTTCCGCTACCGCCCGGACGACGTCGTGGGTCTGGTAGCGGTTGAACGGAGCGATCTTGATCGCCGCCAGATTGTCGATCATCGCCAGCTCTCGCCAGAATTCCACCGGCAGCAGTCGTCCGCCGACGGCGGGCTGCAGATAGAAGCCCATGATCGGCATGACTTCCGCCACGGCACGAGCGTGGGAGATGAGGGCCGCCGTCGGCTCGGCCCTCAGGGCGGACAGGCTCAGCAGGCCGATATCGTACCCCAGGTCCTTGGCCTGGACAGCTTCCCGGATCGCCTGGATGGTCGGTCCGCAAAGGCCCGCGGTCTTGACAACCGTCCGACCGGCCTGTCGCTCGTGCCGGCACATCTCTTCGACGGCCAGTTCAAGTACCGGACGGAGTAGTCCGACCCGTGGATCGTGGATCGCGAATTGCGTAGTATGAACTCCGACGGCCAGCCCGCCCACACCGGCCGCCAGGTAGTATCGGCTCAGGGCCTTCTGCCGCCGCTCATCGAGTCGCCGATCCGAGGTCAGAGCCAGAGGATGCGCGGGAATGACCAGCCCGCGGCGGAGCGAATCGCGAACTCGGGTTGCCAGAGCCGGCAGAGCCATCGCCGTTGGAGGATATCCCGGATGGCCCCGGTAGACAATCTGGGGGCTCGCGAACCGTCTCGAACGCCGCTACAATGCGAGGACGGATTGGATCGCACTGGTTTCCCGGCCCAAGGGCCGGAACTGGGGCCGAGAGCCAGAGAATGCCTGCGAGTTCATCATTGTACGAACCGATCGCAACCGACCTCGAGAAGGTCTGCGCCGTGTTCGACGACGAACTGTTCTCGGATCTGCCCGTTGTCAACCAGTTGTGCGCCCATCTTCGGCACTATCGGGGCAAGATGCTCCGGCCCGGCCTGCTGCTCCTGTCCGCCCGGGCCTGCGGCAAGGTGACCGACGAGCACCTGGCCCTGGCCGCGATCGTCGAGCTCATACACATGGCCACCCTGGTCCACGATGATGTGCTTGACGAGGCCGACGTCCGCAGACGGGGGCCGACAATTCACCGGCTGGAAGGGAACGAGGCAGCAGTCCTTCTCGGCGATTACCTCTTCAGTCACGCATTTCACCTCTGCAGCTCGCTGGACTCGCAGTACGCCTCCAGGATCCTGGGGGCGACGACCAACACGGTCTGCGAGGGGGAACTCCATCAGGTTCATCACCGCGGCGACCTCAGCCTCAGCCAGGAGCAGTACCTGGAGATCATTACCCGCAAGACTGCTTCACTCATCGGCACGTGTTGCCGACTGGGCGCTTATTTCGCAGGAGCCGATGAGCGGGTGGCAGCGGCCCTCGAGCAGTACGGTCTGAGTTTCGGGATCGCTTTCCAGATCACCGACGATGTGCTCGACATCATCGGGAATGAGGATCGGATGGGCAAGAGCCTGGGCCGCGATCTTCAGAAACGCAAACTCACCCTGCCGCTGATTCACTCCCTGGCCAAGTCGCCGCCGGAAACACAGCGGAGACTCCGTAAACTCCTCACCGCCGAAGAGCCGGACCGATCCGCGGTCTGCCAGATCCTCGGCGAGACCGACAGCGTGAGCTTCGCGCTCGTGACCGCCCGCAAGTACATCGAAACCGCCACCGCAGCGCTGGCGGTCCTGCCTCCCTCAGACGCCCATGACGCCCTTCGGCGCATGGCCACCTTGGTCAGTGAGCGGGAGCAATAACCTGCCTCCATTGGACAAAAGTGCCCAATCGAGTACCCACCTTGGGCAATAGTGCCCGCATCACGGTCTCCCCGTGCTCGTGCCGGCTCTCCGGATCGGTTCGCGGTCTGGCACGGGAGTTGCACAGGGTCATTCCGAACGGCCTGCAATGGGCAGGCGAGAAATCGTGAGGCGTGTGATTGAAGGAGATCTATCATGATTCGCAAGATTCGCAAAGTCCTGGTGGTGCTGGGTATCAGCGGCGTTACCCTCTTCCAGGCCAATGGGTGTGACACCTTCATGCAGGAGTTCGTCAAGGGCTTCAACCTGGGCTACTCAAGCCAGACCGGCGAGGAGTTCTTCACCCCGTGCAGCGACGGGTCGTACGGTATCCTCGGCGAGTGCCCCAGTGGCGATTGACCGAGCCGGGATGCGGACGCCTCCCCGGTCCAGCGGGGCCCGACCTCTCATGGCCGGGCCCCGTTCGTTGTTGGGCGGCGGTCGGTGAGTGGCGATCAGCGGCAAGACAACCGGACTCGAGGTTCCAGGTCCCCATAACCGGTCCTGCGAGAACTCGCCTGCCAGTTCCGCGTAAGTGTGAAAGAGGTTAACCTTGTGCTCGTCAACCGTACCAGGGAGCGTGAAATGAGTTGGCAGGACCGACCGTATGCACATGAGGACTCCGCCGAAGGGCCCCGCAGATCGTACCACGGGTCGGGCATGGAGCCGCTCAGTGTCACCGCCCTGATCTTCATTGCCAACGCCGTGGTGTTCTACCTCAGGTACGTGCCCGCGATCTACATCCCGGTAGAATCGCTCGGCCAGATGCAGCCGGAGGCCGTGCTCCACGGCCAGGTCTGGCGGTTGTTCACCGCCACCTACCTGCATGTCAATCTGACTCACATTCTGCTCAATATGCTGGGCTTGTACTTCCTCGGCCCGGCTCTGGAACGGGTCTGGGGACGGCGGCAGTTCTTCCTGGTCTACACGCTTGGCGGTGTCGCTGGGAACATCCTGTTCACCGCGGCCGGCACTATCGGGTGGATCGAATCCACGACGTTGGGCATGGGCGCCTCGGGGAGCATCCTGGCGTTGCTCGGTGCCGCGTCGGTACTGTTCCCCGACGCGGAGATCTATGTCTACTTCCTGTTGCCAGTGCGGATTCGGACCTTCGCCATCGCCTACGGCGCCTGGTTCGTGTACAACATCGTTCATAAGGGCTCCAACTACGGCGGCGATCTGTGCCACCTGGGCGGCATCCTGCTCGGCTACTGGTGGGCGGAGTCCGGCGGCGTTTCGATTTCCGGCAAGCACTACACCACCAGCGACCCCGGATCAATGGCCGCCAAGCTGAAATCGTTGGTCAGACCGAGTCTCACCGGTTCCGCGAACCGTCCCTTCGAAGCCAGCCAGGAGCATGCGGACCAGGAGACCATCGATCGTATCCTCGGCAAGATCTCTGAGAAGGGGATCGACGGCCTGTCGCCGGAGGAGAAGGCCGCTCTGGGGGAGGCAACACGCCGGTCGCGTAAACGGGGTGGTGATTCGGCTCCGCCAAGCCCTTCCGGTTCACCGTAGATCATGGGTGAAATGGCCCGCGCGTGTTCCTGGCAGCGGCCGAACAGGCTCGCGTCTCCGGATCTACCCGCTCGACATGACGCGGATTCAGGGGCGAGGATAGAGCACAAGTGCCGTGTTCCCGGCTGGCCACCAGTATCTTCATGCCCCCTTTCCAGAGCGCGAGGCCTGGCGGATCGCTGCCGAGGGGACCAAGGATGGATGACGTCACGTCGGTCGGCATCCGCGCCAGCGGTGCGAGGGCCCTGCGGCAAAGCTTGGCGTGAGCATCTGCACCGGTGCGTCCTCAGCCCATGTGCTGCACGATCGCCTCCCCAAACTCGCTGCACTTGAGCAGCTTGGCCGGGACGCCCTCGGCCACCATCAGGCGGTGGAAGTCGTACGTCACGGTGCGGGCGGCGATGGCCCCGTCCATGCCCTTGAGCACAAGATCGGCGGCCTCGTTCCAGCCGAGATGGCGGAACATCATCTCGCCGGAGAGGATGACCGAACCGGGGTTGACCTGGTCGAGCCCCGCGTACTTCGGAGCGGTACCATGGGTTGCCTCGAAGATCGCATGGCCGGTGTGATAGTTGATGTTGCCGCCGGGGGCGATGCCGATGCCTCCAACCTGGGCCGCCAAGGCGTCGGAGATGTAGTCGCCGTTCAGGTTCAGCGTGGCGATGACGTCGTACTCAGCCGGGCGGAGCAGGATCTGCTGCAGGAAGGCGTCGGCGATCACGTCCTTTACGACGACCGCGCCCCTCTTCGTGGGGATCTGGCACCAGGGACCGCCGTCGATCGGTGTCGCTCCGTAGGCCTCTCGGGCTAGCGCGTACCCCCAATCGCGGAAGCCGCCCTCGGTGTACTTCATGATGTTGCCCTTGTGGACCAGGCTCACGCTCCTGCGGTTGTTGGCCAGGCAGTAGTCGATCGCGGCGGCCACCAGGCGCTGGGTTCCTTCGGCACTGACCGGCTTGATGCCGATGGCCGAGGTCTTGGGAAACCGGATCTTGCTCGACTGCTGAGGGAATGCCTCTTGAAAGAGCTCCGCGAATCGCCGGGCGTCCTCGCTGCCGGCCGCGAACTCGATGCCCGCGTAGATGTCCTCGGTGTTCTCGCGGAAGATGACCATATCGACTAGTTCGGGTTTGCGAACCGGCGAGGGTACGCCCTGGAAGTAGCGCACCGGGCGGAGGCAGACATAGAGATCGAGCAATTGGCGCAGGGCGACGTTGAGCGAGCGGATGCCACCGCCCACCGGCGTGGTCAGCGGACCCTTGATCCCGACCAGGTAAGTCCGGAAGCCCTCGACGGTCTCATCCGGCAGCCAGCTGTGGATCGTCTTGAAGGCCTCCTCGCCCGCCAGCAGCTGCAGCCAGGCGATCCGGCGTCTGCCCGCGTAGGCCTTCTCCACGGCGGCGTCCAGGACGCGTTGTGAGGCGCGCCAGATGTCCGGCCCAGTGCCGTCGCCGGCGATGAACGGGATGATCGGGCGATCCGGCACTTCAAGCCGGTCGCCGCGCTTACGAATGGGATCGCCTGACACCGCTGATCGAGAAGCCATCGTTGTTCGCACCCCGGAACCGAGCCCGCTCGACTCCGTGAAGAGAGTGTTCTACCTGAACCATCACTGCCGACACGGCGGCGCTACGCTCACCGAGAGGGGCTTTCACAGAAGCCCGCGCAGGACCACGCACACCCGGTCAACTTCCGACTCGGTCAATTGCCCGTGAAAGGGAAGAGCCACAGTCCGATCGGAGAGAGCTTCGCAGATCGGGAAGTCACCGGGCTTGAACCCGTAGTCCTTCATGTAGAAGGGTTGCAGGTGTACCGGGGGGAAGTAGTTGCTGCTCTGGACGCCCTTCTCCCGAAGCGCCACCAGCAGCCGGTCCCGGTCTTTGCTGGTGTAACAGTCGTCGAGCCGGACCACCATGACGAAGTGGCTGATCTTGCACTCGGGCAGCACGCGCTGCATGGTGACGCGGGGAATGTCGCCGAGCCGTTTGATGTAGTAGCTCGCCACCCGTGCGCGGTTCGCCAGAATATCGTCGATACGCTTCATCTGGGCAACGCCCAGGGCACAGTTGATCTCGCTCAGCCGGAAATTGAAACCGACGCGGACATGGGCGAGCCAGCCCCCGCCCGCACCACGGCCTTGGTTCCGCATGGAGATCACCTGGTGGCAAATGTCCTCATCGTCGGTGACGACCATCCCTCCCTCGCCCGTGGTCACCTGCTTGTTGGGATAGAAGCCAAAGACGCCAACGTCACCCAGCGTACCGGCCATCCTGCCCTTGTAGGTCGCGCCCAACGCTTCGCAGGAATCCTCGATCACGCGGAGGTTGTGACGCCTGGCCGTCTCGCAGATCGGGTCCATGTCCGCCGGCTGTCCAAACACGTCAACGGGCAAGATCGCCTTGGTTCGGGGGGTGATGGCGGCGGAAACCCGTCTCGCGTCTATGTTCCACGTCTCCGAATCGATGTCCACAAAGACGGGCTTGGCCCCTTCGAACTGGAAGCAATTCACCGAGGCAATGAACGTGAACGGTGTGGTGATCACCTCATCGCCGGGCCCGATGCCCATGGCCCGAACGCAGAGGTGCAGGCCACTGGTGCCGCTATTCATGGCGGCCGCAAAACGCGTGCCGACAAACCGCGCGACCAGTCGTTCAAACTCAACCATCCGAGGTCCCAGGGCCAACTGCGGGCTGAGCATGGCTTCAGCCACCGCGTCGCGCTCCGCTTGGGTGATGTCCGGACGGGACAACGAGATTTCCATCGAGTCTCTCCTTATCAAGGCTGCGCCAAGGGGTTAGCATTATAGCCGATCGGCGTTTTCGCCGAAATAGCTCTGTGAGTGGGCCGATTCCCGCAGGCCCGCAGTGGCCGAAAACCGGCGACTGGCAGGCGCACAGCGTCCTCCTGAGGCGTGGGACGGCGCCAGTGGTACGTTAATTCGTTGAATCCTCTGAACCAAGGAGATCTCCGTTGCTGGAAAAAAGACTGCTCACGAAGATTAAGAACAAAACGGCTCGGGTAGGAATTCTAGGGATGGGCTACGTCGGTCTGCCCCTCGCCCGCACCTTCTGCGGGGCGGGCTTCCGTGTCTTGGGCTTCGACATCGATCCGGTCAAGATCAAGAAGCTGACCTCCGGGCAGAGCTACATCAAGCATATCCCGGCTAACACCATTCGCGGCCTGCTCAGCAAGGGGCTATTCAAGGCGACGTGCGACCCCAAGGCTCTGCGGACCTGCGATGCCTTGCTGATCTGCGTTCCCACGCCCTTGTCCAGAACGCGCGACCCGGACATGACTTACGTGGTGAAGACGACCGAGACCATCGCCGGCCAACTCCAGCGTGGACAACTGGTGGTCCTCGAAAGCACGACCTATCCAGGCACGACCCGTGAAGTCTGCATCCCCATCCTGGAGACCAGCGGACTAAAGGTCAGCAAGGACTTCTTCCTGGCCTTCTCACCGGAGCGCGAGGACCCGGGCCGCGAGGACTTCACCACGGAGACCATCACCAAGGTCGTCGGTGGCCACGACCGGCCGAGCATGAATGTGGCTGCCGCCCTGTATGGGGCCGCGATCGCCAAGGTCAAGCCGGTAACCAGTTGCGATGTGGCCGAGGCCGCCAAGATCATCGAGAACGTCTACCGTTGCGTGAACATCGCCATGGTGAACGAGCTGAAGATGCTCTTCGAGCGAATGGGCATCGACATCTGGGAGGTCATCGAGGCGGCCAAGACCAAGCCGTTCGGTTTCCAGGCGTTCTACCCCGGACCGGGCCTGGGCGGACACTGCATTCCCATCGATCCGTTCTACCTGACCTGGAAGGCCAGAGAGTTCGGCATGGCCACTCGGTTCATCGAACTGGCGGGAGAGATCAACACCGCCATGCCCGAGTACGTGGTCAACCACTGCGCCTCCGCCCTGAACGAGCACCAGAAGGCCTTGAAGGGTGCCAGAGTGCTCGTGTTGGGACTCGCTTACAAGAAGAACATTGACGACATTCGCGAATCCCCCTCGATCGAGTTGATCGAGATCCTCAGGCGCCGCGGGGCCAAGGTCGACTACAACGACCCCTACGTTCCCACCACCCACAAGCAGCGCGAACACGATCTGAAGATGAAGTCCGTGCCGATCACCCCGGCTAATCTCAGGAAGTACGACTGTGTGGTCGTGTCCACCGACCACGACTGCTACGACTACGCCGCGATCATTAAGAACAGCAAGATCGTCGTGGATAGCCGGAACGCATGTGCCCGCGTGAAGGGACCCAAGAAGAACGTGTACAAGGCCTGATCGGAGGCGATCGCCAGGTTGCGACGCGCGATCGAAGTCCTCGAATCACAGAACGACGAATGCTCACAGGCCGGCGGACTCCCAAGGAACCCGCCGGCCTGGGTTTTCTCTGCATCCGGCCCCTCGCCTCAGGAATACCCGCGACACGGTGAAAGCCAAAGACGATCCAAGTCACGGGGGCGAAAGGCGGCCGCTAGTCCTCGCTGAACGCCGCGTCGAAGGCCACTTGCGACGGGGCGAAGTTGACCTTCTTCACGAACTCGCAGGCCTCGGCGGCACCGAACTCGCGGTCCATGCCGCCATCTTCCCATTCAACCGACAACGGACCCTGGTAGCCGGCCTTGTTCAACGCCCGGATGATGGCGTCGAAGTCAACCGAGCCGTGGCCCAACGACCTGAAATCCCAGAAGCGGTCAGGATGGCCGAAGTCCAGGTGCCCGCCGAACACGCCAGCCCGGGTCGGCACCTTGGACCAGCCGACGTCCTTCATGTGCACGTGGAAAACGCGGTCGCCAAACTCGCGGATGAAGCGTACGTAGTCGACGCCTTGATAGCCCAGGTGGCTGGGGTCGTAGTTGAAGCCGAACCGCTTGTGGTACTTGATGGCCTCGAGCGCCCGAGCAGCGCTGGCGATGTCGAAGGCGATCTCGGTCGGATGCACTTCCAGCGCGAAGTAAACGTCCTCCTGCTCGAAAACGTCGAGGATGGGCGCCCATCGCTTGGCGAAGTCGGCAAATCCGGCTTCAATCTGGCCCGGCTGGACCGGCGGGAACGAGTAGAGCAGGTGCCAGATACTGCTGCCAGTGAAACCGTTGACCACGACTCTCTTGGTCTTCTTGCGAACCGCAGCCGGGGCGGCATCAAAGAACTTGCGCGCCGCACGGGCACTGTCCATCATCTCGACCGCGGCCCGCTTCTTCACGCCGTCCGGCTTCCCATCCCCCCAAACGTGATCCGGCAGAATCGACTTGTGCCTGGCATCGACCAGATCGCACACCGCCTGGCCAACAAGGTGGTTGCTGATGGCGAAGCACTCCAGCTTGTTCTTGCTGAGCGTTTCCCACTTCCGCTTGCAGTAGCTGCGATCCTCCAGGGCCTTGCTCACCTCGAAGTGGTCGCCCCAGCAGGCCAGTTCCAGACCCTCGTAGCCAAACTTCTTGGCTTTCTTGCACAGGACGTCCAACTTGAGATCCGCCCACTGTCCGGTGAAGAGCGTGACCGGTCTTGCCATCGTCAGGCCTTCCTTTCGTGATGTGACCAACTCACCCTGATCCGTCGCCTGGCGCCTTCGCCAAGGCCACCCCTCGCACTCGACCCACCGGCAAAGAGTGGTCGCCTGCCACTGTTTCGCCTCATGGGACCGCGCTTGTATCCGGATCATACCATGACCGGGGCAGTCCGGGCAACACGATGTGTAACCTCTTTTATATCATAGAGTTAAGGCCAGCACGCCACTAGAACCTTTCGGAACACCCAAGTATCGCCGGCGGGGCCGGGTGATCCGCTCCCCGGGGCCCGAGAACACCGCGTCGCAGGCCCGCCGATCGGCAGGCCTCTCGAATGATCCGGGCCGAGGCTTGGAAGGCGGCTAGTTCCTTGGCGTTCATCGGCACGGGCAGGACTCGCCGGGCGCCGTGGCGGTTGACCAGGCACGGGACCGACAAGCAGACATCGGAAACGCCGAAGTAGTTCTCGAGCAGTCGGGAGACGGTGAGCACCGCGCTCTCGTCACGGCGGATGGCCTCCATGATCCGCGCGACGGCCAGGCCGACAGCCCAGTTCGTTGCGCCCTTGGCCGCGATGATCTCGCCCGCCGCACCCTCGACCTGGGCATTGATCTCCGTCCGATCGGTGTCGGTCAGCCGCCCACCCTTGGAATCCACCATGCATCGCAGCGGTGTGGCTCCGATGTCGGCACTGGACCAGAGCAGCAACTTGCTGTCGCCATGCTCGCCGACGACATAGGCATGCACGCTCCGCGGGGCGACGCCGAGACGTTCCGCCAGCAAAGACACGAAACGGGCGCTGTCCAGGACCGTCCCGGAGCCGAGTACCCGGTCGGGGCCACCGTGGTGTAGTATGGACGCCTGATAGGTGAGGACATCCACCGGATTGGAGACGATGAGCAGGATCGCGTTCGGGGCAACCTCGGAGATCGCGGGAATCAGGTGATTGAAAATGGCGACATTGGCTTGGATCAGATCCAGCCTGGACTGCCCCGGTTTCTGCTTGGCGCCGGCGGTGACAATGACGATCTCTGCCTCGGCGCAGTCCACCACATCACCCGCCCAGAGGCGAACAGTGGGGACGAACCGCCGGCCATGGTCGAGGTCCTTGGCCTCGGCCTCGCACTTGGCCCTGTTCTGGTCGATGAGGACGATCTGCGATGCAAGGCCGCGAAGCATGGTCGCATAGGCGATGGTCGAACCTACCGAGCCCGCGCCGATGATCGCGATGCGTCCTGCTGGGGCGGCCGTGGAATCGGGTTCGATGGACATGCCGAATTGCCTGCTCCTGTGGACCGAGAAACACAAGCCGGCTTCATTATAGGCGGGGTGTGGCAGTGGGGGTCGTGTTTTCACGACCAGGAGGAGATCAAGGAGTCGGAGTTCGAGCCTGGATCTCCTGGCGGACGGCGGCCTGTGCCAGTCCCAGGCTGCTGAGCGCCTTCTGGGCGACGCAGCCTTTTTCCAGCAGGAGAGCCAGGAGGAGGTGTTCCGTGCAAACCTCCTTGCTGCCGAGCTTGCGGGCCTCCTCGATGGCCAGGGCGACGACATTGCGGAAGTGCGGCGTGCCCGGCAGCCGGCCAAAGACCCAGGTGTCCTCCATGCTCGCCTTCACCAGCTTGTCCACCTCGGCTTTGATCTTGTCCTTGCTCAGTCCGTGGCCTTTCAGGATCTGCGCCCCGGAATCTCTGACCCCCTCGGCGATCGCCAGGAGAACATGCTCGGTGCCGACGTACTCCAGCTCGTATTCGCGGGCAATAGTGTTGGCCTGCTTGATGACTCGATGGACTTCGTGACTCAACTGCTCGTACATGAGAGTGCGTCCTTCCGCAAGTAGATGAGCACAACTATACCCACAGCGGCGGTGCCTCACAAGCACGGGGCGGGGAGGGCCATTCGGCCTGTGCAGCCGGCTGCGAGTCGGGCGGCGATGACCCCGGCCGCAAGTAGGTGTAGATCAGGCTGAGCAGAGCGACAATGACCGAGGCCACAAGCGTGATCTTGATGATCTTCAGCCGGTTGGCGATTTCCCGATCTCGCCATTCCGCCAGCCGTTGGTCAATTTCGTCGAGCTTGCGATCAATACGAGCCTCGATCTCGTCGAGCTTCTCGCGGACGTAGTCGTCGGCCACACCGCGCAGCTTGCGGGCGATCCCGCCGACCACGCCTTCCTCGGCGATATGCTCCTTCAGGCTGGGAACGCCCGCCTCCTCCGGCAGAAAGTGGTAGGCTTCGCTCTCCTCGCCAGCCGAGCCGGCGATGGCCTTGGTGATCAGTGAGCCGACCAGCTTTCGCCGCTGACGGCGCACGCGATCCCAGAAGCACTCGGCGTCGCGGAGTCGAGCCTCGATGACGTTACGCGGCTCACCGTCACGAGCGACCAGCCCGCGCAGCCTGGCTAGGGCCACGAGCCCCCGATCACTCAGCGTCTGTACCTCCATCTTCCTGATGGTGGCGATGTGACGGGCCAGTTCCTCCTTGCCGGCAGACTTGCGCACCGGGTGCCGAGCCCAGACCGCGATGTCGAGCATCGCTTCCCGGTCGAGTTCTAGGAGCAGTTCCTGCCGCTCTCGAACCAGGCGGAGCAGCTCGCCGCGGCCCATCTCGGAATTCAACTCCAGGCCAAGCTCGCTTCCGTAGCGGACCAGTTCGTCCGCCGGCAGTTCGCTGATCGCCTGAGTCTTCTTCGCGCCGTTATCCATGGTGCATGCAAACCAGTGCCAACAGCATGGCCGACAAAACGGCGATCTGCAAGAGCTCTCCGGCGAAACGCGCGGACCTCATCCTCAGTAGCAGTACAAGGGTGTAACGTCCGAGAATCGCCGTCTGGCGCGAGCTGCCGAAGTAGGCGAGCCAACCCCAGAGCGACCGCCCGGTCACCACCACGGCATACACCGTGCAGACCGTGGCCAGTAGCCAGCGGAACCAGACGAAAAGGTCAAACTCGTCCATCGTCGGATCGGCTCTCGCTACCTCCCCAGCCATAGGTCGATCGGCTTGTCCACCTGCCGCGGCTCGTAGGGCCATTCGATTCGACGACCGGTGCCGGCCGATTCGTAGGCCGCCAGGATGATCTTCAGCACCTTCCGGCCATCCTCGCCCGTCTCGACCGGTTTCTCCAGCCCCTGAGCACAGCGTACGAAGTGAGCCATCTCCTGCGGGAAGCCATAGTTCCAGATCTCCTCGAACATGGTGAAGGTGTAGCCTTTGGTCGAGCCGGCCTTCTCCACCGCGTAGCCGTAGCCACTCTCGCTGTAGGTCAGCAGCGAGCTGCCCCGGAGCAGATCCGCCCGGGTGAAGCCCGCCGAGCCGTAGATCTCGCACTTGTCGTCCACCCCGCCGGTTTTGGCCCAGCTGTTTTCCGCCAGCCCAACGCGGTTGCCCTCGTACTCGACGATGCACAGGCTGTGGTCCTCACCTCGAGTCTTGTCGGTGTGGACGCGGACGCCCATGTTGGCAAAAACGCTCTTGACCTCGGGTTTGCCGAAGATCCAGCGGGCGTACTCGATCGAGTGGCAACCCATGTCCAGAAGCACGCCGCCGCCGGACTTGTCTACGTCCCAGAACCACGAACTGTGCGGCCCGAAGTGCTCCTCACTCTGCTTGACCAGAAAAGCCCGCCCGACGGCACCCTCATCCACGAGCTTCTTGGCCCGTACGTACTTGGGCGCAAAGCACAATTCCTCGGCGTACATGAGAAGCACGTTGGCTTCACGGCAGGCGGCGATCATCCGGTCGGCTTCCTGCAGCGTACGGCACAGCGGCTTCTCGCACACCACGTGCTTGCCCGCTTTGGCGGCATCGACCGCCACCTGGCAGTGCAGGTCGTTCGGCAGGCAGAGCGTGACCATCTGAAGGTCCTTCATGGCCAGTAGCTGCCGATAGTCCTCGAACCCGCTGGCGATGCCGTGATCACGGGCAAACGCCTTGGCCTTGCCGGGCGTCGGCGACGCCACGGCGATCACCTCGGCATCGGGAACCATCTTGAAGGCGGCGGCGTGAATGTCGCCCACGAACCCCGTGCCGATGATCCCAACTTTCACCTTGCTCATCAGGTCATCCTTCCTTGCTCTCGGCCTTCAGGTTCTTCTTCTCGTCCTTGCCGGCGGTCTTGTTCCCCGGCTTGGGACGGAGTTTGAGGATCAACTCGATCTCCCCCGTGGTCTTGCCCAGGTCCTTGGCGATCTCAATCGCCGAGAACCCGGCATCGGACAACTCGTATACCACATCGTACCGGACGTCGAGGCCCATGTCCTCGGTCGGGTGTTGGCTGGGGACTTCCCCACGCTGCCGGGTCAGCCGGTTGAGGACCGCAATGCGCCGGTCGGCGTCGCGGATCACCGCCTCGAGCTTGGCGTAACGCGTGTCGATATCGGCGCTGATCCTCCGCGACAACTCTTGAAGCTCGGCGAGCAGCGATTCGATGTTCCGGCGGAGTTCCACCTCCTCCGCCCGCGTGAGCGGGGGGGGACGGAGCGGAACAGGTCTGTCAAACCGCTTGGCTGCATCCCGCTGCCGCCGGCGCATCGAGTTCATCAGTAGGAACATGGCCAAAAGCGCAATTCCCAACGGGATCAGGCCGTCGGAGCTGAATGCCCCGTTGGCCAGAGAGAGGCAGACTGGTGAGAGGTTGCTCATGACTGAAACGGATCACCTGCCGTACAACCGTCTCAAGACCGGCTGGGCCGGAGCCGGGCCGGTACCGTACACTACTTCCATGCTCTGCGTGCCGCTTCCATAACGTCCATCAGCGACCGACCAAGCCGTTCGGCAGCCGCGCGGCAATCCTCGTACTCCGGCGAAACGCGCACGACCCGTCCACTTCGCCGCCCGACCTTGACCGGGATCGGGCCAAACTCGGTCTCCACCGTCGCCATCGACCGGCTCAGCTTGCTCCGCCGGACCGGGTGGGCACGAACGCCAAACGTGGTCGTCTCCGAAAAGAGGATATTCTCGACCACGGACCGCAGATCGGACGATGCCAGAACGGTCAGCAAGGTCGCCGGCCGGTTCTTCTTCATGGTGATCGGCGAAGTGAATACGTCCATCGCACCGGCCGCCAATAACCGCTCACAAACGTAGCCAATCGTCTCAGCGGTCACGTCGTCCAGGTTGGTTTCCAGCACCAGGATCTCGTCCGCCTCCTCGCCGCCGGGTGACTCGGCTGACTCGCCTAGGATCAGCCGCAGAATGTTCGGGCGAGTCTGGCCCTCGCGCCGACCGGCACCGACACCGATTTGCTTGACGGTCATCGCCGGCATGGGACCGTAGGCGTGGGCCAGCGTGGTCAAGATGGCCGCCCCCGTCGGCGTGGTGAGCTCGC
Organism: Phycisphaerae bacterium; assembly: GCA_018003015.1. Classification (NCBI taxonomy): domain Bacteria; kingdom Pseudomonadati; phylum Planctomycetota; class Phycisphaerae; species Phycisphaerae bacterium. The sequence goes on from JAGNEZ010000029.1 coordinate 18,271, forward strand.
CAATCTCATCACAGCTGGCCAAGGGCACGCCTTTGAGCAGTTCAACCGTGGCCGGCGCCGGAACCGGCATCTGGCCGTGGCTGCACGCGATTGTCCCGCTGCCCGTGGGTATCGGGGACACGTGCACCTGCTCGACACCGAGCTGATCCAGGGCCAGGCACGCCCCGACAATGTCCACGATCGAGTCGATCGCACCCACTTCGTGAAAGTGGACCTTCTCCGCGGTCGTGCCGTGTACCTTGGCTTCAGCCTCGGCCAGACGCTTGAAGATGGCTTCCGCTCTCCGTCGGACCTGGTCCGGAAGCACGCCGCCCTGGATGATCTGCAGGATGTGCTTAAGGTGCCGGTGAGGCTTCTCGACGGCCGGATCGACCACCACGTCAAACTGCGTGGCGGCGAAACCCTGCTTGCAGACCTGCGTGGCTTCGATTCGAAAACCCGGTACGCCTAGGCCGGCCAGATCTCGCCGCAGTCGCTCGATGTCCGCGCCGGCCGCAATGGCCGACGCCAGAATCATGTCCCCACTGGCCCCGCTAAAGCAGTCAACATAGGCGATGCGCATACCGATATCGAGTCTATGTTGCCGTCCAAGTCTTTGCAACAGCCGCACTTGCTGGCGAACGCGGGCCGGGCCTATAATACGTCTATGCCACGCGTCTCATGGCTGATTCCGAGCGGCCAATCGAGCCGCTGTTCGTGTACCCGCGGGGCCGGTTCGTGCGCCTGAGCGCATGGTCGCTGCCCCGCGCCGTCCGGTGGATGCCCCGTTTCCTGTTCCGTGTTCGATCTTCAAACCAGGTGGTCCGGAGAATTGCGTATGCCCGCGGCGTTCCAGATTGGCGAGGCTCTGCCTGGCCTGGTGGACAGAATCGTCCAGAGTTACGAGAGCGACGATCGCACCCGCCACACCGATAAGACCTACCTGCCCAGTCGGGCCGAGGTTGTCGAGATCATCCACATGCTGCTCGAATTGGCCTACCCCGGCTACTTCGGTCGGCAAAACCTGACCCGGCACAACGTGAAGTACCATGTGGGTGAACTGCTGCCCAAGCTCGGCGAGCGGCTCTTTCGCCAGATCGACCACGCCTTGTGCTACAAGGAAGAAGTCGACGGCCGGACCCGCCCGGAGAAAAAGCCCTGCGATGCCAAGGCCCGGCGGATCACGATGGAGTTCCTGGAACGTATTCCGGCTATCCGGGCAAGGCTGGCTGGTGATGTCCAGGCAGCCTATGACGGTGACCCGGCAGCCATCAACACCGACGAAGTCATCCTCGCGTATCCGGGCGTTCTGGCCGTGACCGTGTACCGCTTTGCCCACGAGCTGCACATGCTCGGTGTCCCGCTCATTCCCCGAATGATGACCGAGTGGGCCCATACCGCCACCGGCACCGATATCCACCCGGGAGCCAGCATCGGGCCGAACTTCTTCATCGATCACGCCAGCGGCGTGGTCATCGGCGAAACAACCGACATCGGGGAGAACGTGAAACTCTACCAGGGGGTCACCCTCGGTGCCCTGTCCTTCCCCAAAGATGAACGTGGACGCATCATCCGCGGCCACAAACGCCATCCCACCGTCCAGGCCGGCGTGACCATCTACGCCAACGCCACGGTCTTGGGCGGCGAGACCGTTCTGGGCGACTCGTCCATCATCGGTGGTTCCGTCTTCCTGACCAACAGCATTCCGCCGAACGCCACCGTCAGCATGAAGCCGCCAGAGCTGAAAGTCCGCAAGCGCGGCGAAAAGGACGACCAATACCCCTTCGGGGTGTACGGAGAGGGAATATAGTCGGGGAACCTCGGCGCCCCGCAAGGCGACCACGCGGGGACGCGAAGTGGCTTCTTGACCCGTCGGCGCAGTCTCAGGATTGCCGCCCGGACCGTGCCGGCGGGCGAAACACGCTCGCAAGGAAGACCGTCCCGAAGGACCCCAGTCAAACGGGTTGTGACCCTGCAGACGCCGCGGGCTGGCTCTGCGCCGGACGATCCTGCTGCGAATCCGGTGCCGGGCGGGAGGTCGGGCTGTCTCGCTCGCCGGTCGGTCGACGTCGGCTGCCGTATTGAGCGATCTGGCTGTCGGTGGGGATGCGCTCCAGTCTCTCCTTGAGGACCTCGAACAACCGGTCGATCCCCTTGTTCAACCGCTCGATCTCGTCGTGCCGCTTCTGATCATTCTCGATCTTTTCCGCGGCGGCATAGTCCAACTTGCGGGCATCGCGGTACTGCCGGCGCTCGTCTTTGTACATGCGCAGCAGGGAATGGGCCGACGACTGCTGCGAATCGTCCAGATGGTACCGGCGGATAAAGGCGATGACGTAATCATCCCAGGGATCGCCCGTGCCACGCGATTCCCTCGCCCGCTCACGCCAACTCCGCATGCGATCCTGCTCGTCCTGGACCTGGCCTGAATCCTGAACGCTCTGCTCCTGAGTGACGGCACGCTGCCGTCGCTGGGGGCGGTCGGGCCGCGCCCCTTGCTCTGCGCCCCGGTTGTCGGAAGGCAGCTGGCTGTCCTGGGCCTGACTCGCGTCACCGCTTGGGCTCTGCTCCGGCTGGACCGGTTGCGGAACCGGCTGCTGGGCCTGTTGCTGTTGTTCCAGCTGACGCTGCGCGTCACGCTGAGCCCGCATTTCCTGCCGGCGACGCTGGCGCTCGGCGCTACGGGCATCCTCCTCGGCCTTGGATGCGCTGCGACGCTGCTGGGCTCGGGTGACCTGATCGGCCGGCAGCGTCTTCTCCACCGCGTCGGCGACATTCTCGAAGTTCATCAGCGGCGACTGGTTGCGGGCCTGACGCAGCCAGTCGGTGACCTGTTGGAGACGATTCTCGTCGATGGCCTGCCCTGCACGCCGCTGACCCTCCAGCGCGAACCGCTCCCTCATCATCGTCTGAACATCCCTCATGATCGGCTGGCTGTACTCACGCTGCTGCTGCTTGATCGTGTCGAGTTGCTGCCTCACTTGGGCCCGCTGGTCTTCGGTCAAAGCGTAGATGTCGGTCAGGCGGCGGAGGTGGCCCTCGCTCACCCGGACGTAGAACTGCTCGACCATCTCAGGCGTAAACGGGCCGGGCGGTCCGCCACGCCCGAAACCGCGATCGCCGCCCGGACCACGGTTGCCACCTGGGCCGCGATCGCGCCCCGCACCCCGGTTACCCTCGGGGCCACGATCGCGGCCAGTTCCTCGGTCGGCTCCGGGACCACGGCTGGCTCCGGGCCCCCGTACGCCTTCCGGTCCCCGCATGCCTCCACCGCGAGGGCGATCACCACCCCACCCGCGTCGCCCTTGACTCGGTTGGTTCGGCTGACCCTGCTGGTCTGGCCGAACCTCCTGGGCGCCGGCCATGGGATACTCCAGCATCAACGCACCGAGGGTGAAAACCACCGCCAGCATCAATCCACGGTGCGGAGAACTCATCGTCGTGCTCCCGAGGCAGGGGACTTGCGGCATCCCTTTCCTTCCTGGCCAAACGCCGAAACACGCTGATTATTGCCCCATCCCAACCGGCCCGTCAGATGCTCCATGCCCACACCCCCGCGACCCCCGGAACAGGCCCGGATCGCCCCGTTCCCCCCTTGCCCCTCTCCGGGTACAATCCGCGCCTGCTGCGGCCAGCCAGCTTGACCTCTGGCCGCCGCCCATCGTTGCTGCACTGGAGACGACGTGATCTCGACCGAGCAAGCTGGAACCAGGCCCGTTCGTTCGCCGGAGTCCGGCCTCGCCGCCTTCCCTTCGACACCACATCGCGAGCTCCAACCTGTTGTCGCAGAAAAAGCTATGGTCATCGGGCTGGACGGGGCCACGTTCGACGTGCTCGATCCGCTGATGGCCGCCGGCAAGATGCCTCACTTGGCCGAGCTGGTCCGAACCGGTACGGCCGGCATTCTCAACTCCACCAAGCCGCCGATCACCCCGGCCGCCTGGACTACCTTCATGACCGGCAAGGGCCCCGGGCAGCACGGGATCGTCGATTTCGAGCGCTACGACGTCAAGACCAACAAGCTGACCTTCAATAGCACGCTGGAAATCCGGGTCAAGACCATCTGGGAGATGCTCAGCGAAAAGGGCTTCCGGGTCGGCTCGGTGAACGTGCCCATGACCTACCCCCCTCGACGGGTCAATGGCTTCATGATCTCCGGATTCGAGACCCCGAGCATCGAGTCTGACTTCACCTGGCCGCCCGAACTGAAGACGGAGATCCTCAAACGGTGGCCGGACTACAGCTACCGGTCAAGCTGGAAGCGAAAGGCCATCGGCGGCGACGAGGTCTTCGAGCAGAATATCCGGTTTATCGAAAGGAGCTTTAGCCAAGGTGCCGAGGTAGCTACGTTCTGTGGCCAGAAATACGGCTGGGACGTCCTGATGGTCCTGTACAAGCTGGTGGATAACCTCCAGCACAAGACCTGGAAATACCTCGACCCGGTCCTGTCGCAGATCAACTGGAACCCGAAACGGGCCGCGCTGGTGACCGGCTGCTTCGAGAAGCTGGACGTCGCCCTGGGCGAACTGTTCCGCTACGCCCGCCAGAACCGGGCCACCATCTTGATCATGTCCGACCACGGACACGGCAGCCTGGACGGCAAGGCCCAGCCCAACGCCCTGCTCAGCCAGTGGGGCTACCTCAAGATCAAGAGCCCGATGACCCAGGCCTCGGTGCGAACTCGGCAGGTCATGGATCGGCTGCTCGGCCGGACCAGCAAGCGATTCGAGGCCAACCTCGGCATCGAGCATGAGCTCGCTCTGGATTGGTCGCAAACCCGGGCGTGCGTCATTCACGCGGGCATCTACGGCTTCCTGTATGTCAGCCTCAAGGGGCGTCAGCCCGGTGGACTGGTCGATCCGGCCGATTACGAGCCGCTTCGCGACGAGCTGCGCCGCAGGTTCCTGGCGGTCACCGCTCGCCGTCCGTCCGGCGAAACGATCCCGGTTTACGCCGAGGTCCACAAGACCGAGGAACTGTACCAGTGCTCGCGCGAGGAGCAACCCTGGCTGCCCGACCTGCTGCTCGTACCTCAGCCGGGTCTGGCCGTGGTCCGCAAGATCCGCGGCTCCGCTCCAGTGCGGTGGAGTTCTTTGCGCCATCTGGAAGGCACCCATCGAATCGAGGGCATCTTCATCGCCAATGGTCCCAACGTCCGCCAGGGCCACAGGATCCACGCTCAGATCGCCGATATCGCCCCGACGCTCCTCGCCTCACTCGGCCTGCGCGTGCCCCGGGATATGGAGGGCAAACCCCTCGCCGAGCTGTTCACCACGCCGCCCACGATCGAGTTTGAGACACCCCAGGCGACCACCGTTGGCGACTTCGAGGAGATCTACTCCGAGGCCGAGAAGGCGGCCCTCACCAAGCGACTGACCGAGCTTGGATACCTCGAGTGAGCGTCCAAATATCGAAAGGTCCAGACCGCCCCCGTTTTCCTTCTCCCTGAAGGAGGCTCCAGGAGTCGGGTGATGGCTGACCGCAGATCACGGAACGCCCCTTAAGGCGTCTCCGTGCACTGCGGCCAGGCGCCGTCGGGCAGCGGGGGGGCGTCGACGCCGGCTTTGGGCAGTGTCCCGCTGAGTTCCTGACGCCAGTGAGCGACGTCGCCGGCCGGTCCGTAAACGTAGATCATCTTCAGCGGGGTCTCGCCGATGTTGGTGAGCTGATGGAACTCGCGGGGCGGGATCTTGACCGCTTGGCCGGAACGAACGGTCTGCCGCTCGGAGCCGACGCAGGCTTCGCCGGTCCCCTCGACGATGAAGTAAACCTCCTCCTGTTCCTGATTGTGCCACGGGACCTGCCCGCCGCGCGGTTCCAGCGTCACGTAACCCATGCAGAACTGGGTGAACTGGATCGGCGATGCTCCGCCGACCACATTCTGGGTTCTCCTCCGGGCGGGGTACGTCCGGCCGTCAATCTTGGCCAAATCAGCGATAATCAAGGCCCAGCCTCCTGAGTGCATTTGAAGTGGTCCACGTGTGCCGCCTTGCTCACCCTCTCCTCAACATTCCGCGCTCAGCCGCCGGTCCCACGATTCCCAGATCATCCAGCTATCCTAACACATCTTGGAAGACTCGACACGCCCGGCGCGCAATGCACGCACGGGTGACGACGGAGCGTCACGCGGGGCCCGGCCCGCAGTGACGGTCTTTCGGCATGAAGCCCGATTTCATCGTTGGGTGAACTTCCAATCATGATTCCGCCAGCCAGCAGCCGTTTTTGCCGATGCTAAAGGGGTCTCAAGCTGGAGGATATCGGACATTATGACCCAAGTGCGCAGTTTTATGGTCTTGCCCGCCTTGCCGGAACCTTTGCGCCCCCTCCGGGACTTGGCCTACAACCTGTGGTGGACCTGGAGCGCGGAATCGTTCGAGCTGTTCCGCCGAATGGACATCGATCTCTGGCGGGAGTTGAAACACAACCCTGTGGCCATGCTTGCCCAGGTTCGACAAGAACGCCTCGATCGGCTGGCAAGCGATCCGGCCTACTTGGCTTGGCTCCATCGGGTCTTGGAGGCCATGGAGGCTTACTTCGAGCGACCGACCTGGTTCGACAAGAACTTCGGCAACCGCCCGGTGGGCACGATCGCGTATTTCTCTGCCGAGTTCGGTATTCACGAATGTCTACCCATCTACTCCGGCGGCCTCGGTACCCTGGCCGGCGACCATTTGAAGAGCGCCAGCGACTTGGGCTTGCCATTGGTCGGCGTAGGACTCCTCTATCGCCAGGGCTACTTCCATCAGTACCTCACCCAGGACGGCTATCAATTCGAGGACTACCCCGAGCTGAACTTCGCCGAACTCCCGATCGTGCCCGTGCGCGACGAGAATGGACACCACCTGACCGTCAGCATGGACGTCGGCGGACACGATGTGGCTGCCCAGGTCTGGCTCGTCCGCTGCGGGCGAGTGAATCTCTACCTGCTCGATACCAACGTCGCTCGCAACCGGCCGGAGGATCGCGATATCACCGCCCGCCTGTACGGTGGTGACCAGGAGACGCGTATCCGTCAGGAGATCATCCTCGGTATTGGCGGTGTCCGGGCTTTGGCTGCTCTGGGTATCGACCCATCGGTCTGCCACATGAACGAGGGCCATTCGGCGTTCCTGGCGATCGAACGTATTCAGCAGAAAATGAGACGCGAAGGGCTCACGTTCGAAGAGGCCCGGGAGGTCGTCGCCACAGGTACGGTCTTCACCACCCATACGCCCGTGCCGGCCGGTATCGACACCTTCCCCAGTGCCCTGGTGACCCGGTACATGACCGGCTACTGCCAAGCCCTGGGTATCAACCAGAATCGCCTCCTGGAGTTGGGCCGGATGAACGCCTCCGACGCCAACGAGCCATTCAGTATGGCGGTGCTCGCCTTGCGACTCGCGTATCTGAGCAACGGGGTGAGCGCTCTTCATGGGGAAGTCTCCCGGAAGATGTTCAGCGCGGTCTTTCCAGGTGTGCCGGTGAACGAAGTACCGATCACCTCTATCACCAACGGGGTGCACATCCGCAGCTGGATGTCCAGCGAGGTGGCTCATCTCTACGATCAGTACCTCGGTCCGCAATGGGCGGACGATCCGCTGAATCAGGCCATCTGGCAACGTGTAGATCTGATTCCGGACGCGGAACTCTGGCGGTCGCATGAGCGGCTTCGGGAACGGCTGGTGGCCTTCGCTCGTCGGCGTCTGAAACTCCAGCTCATCGCCCGCGGCGCCCCTCCGGCCGAAATCGACGCGGCCGACGAGGTGCTCGATCCCGAGGCCCTCACCCTCGGCTTCGCTCGCCGGTTCGCCACCTACAAGCGGGCGACCCTTTTAATGCGCGACCCCGATCGCCTGGCCAGAATCCTCACCAGCGGCGACCGCCCCGTGCAGCTCATTATTGCCGGGAAGGCCCATCCCAAAGACGAGGCCGGCAAAGAACTCATCAAGCGGATTGTGGCCATGACCAAGACGCCCCAACTCCGCAACCGGTTGGTCTTCCTCGAAGACTACGACATGAGCATCACCCGGTCCCTGGTCTGGGGCGTGGATGTGTGGGTCAATACGCCCGTCAAGCTCCACGAAGCCAGCGGCACGAGCGGCATGAAGGTCATTCCCAACGGCGGTATCAACATGTCGGTGCTTGACGGCTGGTGGCCTGAGGGATTCGATGGTACCAACGGCTGGGCAATCGGCGATCGCCGCATCTACGGCAACCAGGATTACCAGGACCATATGGAGGCCGAGTCGTTCTATGAACTGCTCGAGAAGGAAATCGTGCCCCGGTTCTATGACCGCGGAGCGGACGGCCTCCCGCGCCGGTGGGTGGCGACGATGAAATCGTCAATGCGGACCTGCTGCCCGGTGTTCAATACCAACCGCATGGTTCGCGAGTATGCCGAACGGTTCTACCTGCCTGCGGCCGAGCGATGGCACCGGTTCAGCCAGGAGAAGTACAAAGTCTCGCGCGACATCGCCACTTGGCGGCAGAAGCTGCTCCAGCGATGGAGCGAAATCAGTATCGACTCGCTGCAAGCCGATATTCCGCAGACCGTCACGGTCGGCAACCGCCTGGCGGTTCAGGCCGAAATCCGGCTCGGCTCCATCGATCCCGCCGAGGTATCGGTGGAGCTGTACTACGGCCCGCTGGACGCTCGTGGCCTGATCACCATGGGCAGTTCGGCCCCGCTGCATTGCCAGAATCGCGACGGCCCGTCGGGACGGTACAAGTACACCGGCGAGATTCCCTGCGAGTACAGCGGTCACTATGGCTACGCCCTTCGGATCGTGCCGCACCATCCGGAAATGGCCGCCCGTTACAACATCGGACTGGTACGCTGGGGTTGATGCCCGACCGCGCAGCTCGGGCACCCGCGACCGCAGCTTGCCCGGGCTCCCGCCTCGGCTGCCGCCCCCCATCCCGCCAGTAAGGGGGGAAGCGGAGTTTCGGACCACCGCCTTGCCGAGACCAGCCCTTCGCCATCCATAGCGATGGGCCACCATGGCCAACGCCGGGAGTCGGGTCGAGGCTCGACTCAAGACGCTGCTCAGGACGCGCCCAGGAACAACCTCCGCGTGGCATCCTCCCGGCGCGACCTGGGCGATCGAGACGGCCGCGTCGGACCGTACCTTCGCGAACTCGCTCACTGAGTGGACGTCGGCGCGGGGGGCTTGGGCTTCACTTCGATGATGCCGGCGGGCGGCGGCGGTGGGGTGCTTGTCGAGCTGGACTTCGGCTGGCTCACGATCTCGCCTGGCGAATGCCGCGTCTTCTCGTCGGTCAACTGGGCAATCCGCCGATACGCGAAATCCAGATTGCTCTTGTTCGATCGCTCGTTCTCTACGACTTCCTGGTACATCGCCAGGGCGTTCTCGCGCTCGTGCAGCCGGTAATCGAGGAGCACGGCCAGCTGGAACCGGACCGGGTGCTGGATACTCGGGTTCCACAGCAGGGCCTTGCGGTACCACTCCGCGGCGATGGTGTTGTCCTTCTCCTCGAAGTACTCCTTGTGGATCTCAGCGATGTAGAAGGCGGCATCAGCAACCTTGTCACTGCTGGGGTAGTTGTCCACCACTTCATTGAACTTGGCCAGCGCCAGCTTCATCGTCCGCTGGTTGTACAGACCCGGGATCTCGGATCCGCCTTTCTTCATCAGGGCCCGGCCCTCGTTGAACAGCTTGTCGGCCTCAGCGATCGACTGCGTAGGCTTGAGTTCGCTCGCCGGCGCCTCGGTGTCACTGATGTAACGGTACGGCTTCACGTACTTGAGATCATTCAGTTCGGTGCGAGCCCACGCCTCCTTCACCGCATTGCCGTTCTCGTTGTAGTAGTTGGCGAGCGCTCTGAGCAACCGGGCATACATGGTGCGGTGAAGGATCATCTCCTCAACCAGGTCCAGCTCCGTGCGGCCCGCGGTCTTGATGTCGGGGACCTGAATGCCCGCGGGCGTCTCTAGATCCGTGGTCGGGCCGGCGACCTTGGTGCGCTCGGGACCCGCGATCTCATCCGTCTTGCAGCCGCCGGCCAGGACCGCACCCAACACGATACCAAGCCCGACGATCATCCGACGATTGAACCTATCCGTCAGCGTCCTCATTGCGTCAGCCTCCTGCGACGACGAACCAGCGCGATCATCCTGAAACACACGTCCCTGGCAACGTTAGGTCAGCCAAGCGTAAGCGAGAAAGGCCGGAATCGTCAAGCTTCAGCGGCTACCATTGGGCCTCCTCGAAGGCGCCCAGCGGTCCCTTCGGCCGTCCTTTCGGGCGGTTCTTGACGATGGACTGGGCGAGGGCGATGTCGCCCGGAGCGGTGACTTTCAGGTTGCTGAAATCAGACTCGACGATTTGGACGGGATGGCCCAAACGTTCGACCAACTGGGCGTCATCGGTGGGCTCGCCCTCGAACTCGCCGCGTCTGGCGTAAGCCTGCTCGATCAGATCGCGCTTGAATACCTGCGGCGTCTGAGCCTCCCACAGCCCTTCGCGGGAGATCGTCTCGTCAACCACCAGGCTTTCGCCTGCCCGCTTGATCGTCCCGCGCAGCGGGGCGGCCAGGATCGCGGCGTTCGTTTTCCCCGCCTCGGCAAAAACGCGGTCAATCATCTCCTGGCTCACGCACGGGCGGGCAGCATCGTGGATGGCCACGAACTCGGCCTCGGGAATCACCGCCGCCAAACCGTTGGCTACCGAGTCGCAACGCAGCGGCCCGCCGGTGACCGGTTTGACACCCATGAAGCCCAGATTGGCCCCGAACTTCTCTTTGATGTGCTCCGCGTCCTCGGGAGCAATGACCAACAAAGTCTGACACACGTCTTCACGGTTGACGAACTGCTCCACGGAGCGGAGGAACATCGGCCGACCGTCGAGCTTGGCCAGAATCTTCTTCTCCTTGCCGCCAAACCGGGTGCTCTTGCCCGCGGCCACAATGATGACTGCCATCTTGCCCATGGCTGACGATCGCTCCTTCTGGGTGCTCGAATTCGCCCGCCGGCCGTCGTCGGCGAGGAGGACGTGCTGGCGGTTGTCGCCGCGCCGAGTAATATGACCACGCGGCGTAAGAGTACTCTAGAGCGGGCCCCGGGCGCGGTCAAGAAAACCCGGCATGGCGGCAGGCAATGCCGACCCATGAAGGGCAAACTGGAAGTGGAATAAGGCCCAGGCCGTGCCGCGCGGCCGGCCTCCGCAGGGAGACGTCCAAGGATGCTCACTTTCGAGGTGAGGCAGGCCGATCCGGGCGGGCGGGCACGCTGCGCGACGGTGACAACGCCGCACGGCCAGATCCGTACCCCGGCGTTCATGCCGGTAGGAACGCGGGCCACAGTCAAAGGCCTCTGGCCCCAGCAGGTGCGCGACAGCGGCGCGGATATCCTGCTCGCCAACACTTATCACCTGCTTCAGCGGCCGGGAGCAGAACTGGTCGAACAGCTCGGCGGGCTGCACAAGTTCATGGCCTGGAACGGCCCCATCCTGACCGACAGCGGCGGCTATCAGGTCTTCTCGCTGGCCGACCTGAACAAGGTCACCGATGAAGGCGTGACCTTCCGTTCCCACATCGACGGCCAGACGATCCACATGGACCCGCTCTCGGCCACCCGGATCCAGAACCAGCTCGGCGCCGACATCATCATGGCATTCGACCAGTGTCCGCCGGGCGACGCCGACCGAGCCACCGCCCAGGCGGCGGTCGACCGGACCATCCGCTGGGCCGGGCGATGCCGCTCCGCCCACCAACGCTCCGACCAGGCCCTGTTCGGGATCGTGCAGGGAGGTGTCTACTGTGACCTGCGGCTGGCGTGCGCCCACAGGCTGATCGAGATGGACTTCCCTGGTTACGCAGTGGGAGGATTGTCGGTCGGTGAGACCCACGAGCAGATGGTCGCGGTCCTACGCGAGGTCGTGCCGGCCTTGCCTCCCGACCGGCCACGATACCTGATGGGCGTGGGCATGCCTCGGGACATCCTCGCGGCGGTTCAGGCCGGTATCGATATGTTTGACTGCGTTCTGCCGACGCGAAACGGACGCAATGGCTCCGCGTTTACCGGGGACGGGACACTGAGACTGCGAAACGAGAAGCACCGCCTCGATCCAGGACCACTTGAGGAGAACTGCCCCTGCCCCACCTGCCGGCAGTTCAGCCGGGGGTACATCCGGCATCTATTCCTCGTGGGAGAGATGATGGGGCCGATTCTGGTCTCGGTCCACAATCTGTGGTTCTACCAGCGGTTTATGGCCCGGCTGAGAGACTTGATTCCAGATGGGGATTACGCGACGATGCTGGCCGAATTCCCCGTGGCCGGCGAGCCCGGCCGGGCGGATTCACGAATCAACACGGATTGAGTGACGCATATGATGCTTCCCATTCTGGCTCAGGACGCCGGCAACTTCCTCTGGATCGGCCTCATCCTGATGTTGGTGGTCTTCTACGGAGTCATGCTCTCCGGCAGCCGAAAAGACAAGAAGGCTCGCCAGGAAATGCTCGCCGGGCTACGCAAGAACGATCGGGTCATGACCATCGGAGGTATCATCGGCTCTGTCGTGTCCGTGACCGATAATGAGGTAACACTGAAGGTTGACGAATCGGCCAACGTCAAGATAACCGTCGTTCGCAGCGCCATCCAGAAAGTGCTGGTCGAGGACGAGAAGCCGAGCCTGTAGACGCACCCACTGTCTCGGAACCGGGCGCCGCGCGGCCGGACCAGAACCCCGATGCGATCAGTCCCCTTGTTCGCAACGCCCGGTAGGGCCGGTAGGGGACGAATCCTCCCCTCTGGCTCTCAGGCTCGGGGGCCGGGCCCTTCGCCCGACCCCTGGCGTTTTGGCCCCGGCGTGGGCGGAACATAGGGAATGAATGGCTGGCCTTCCGGTGGCAGCGTCATTCGGTCGGTTCCCGGCAGGTCGGCCGCCGGCTCCCCCGGCGTCGACAGGGGGCCTCGCGACCAACAACAAGCCTGCATCAGGACAGCCGGGGCGTAGTGCTGGAGCAGCGCCCGCTGGCATTCCGTACTCCTGGTCTCCAGGTAGCGTTCCCAGAGCAGGTTGGCATCATCCGCGTATCGGTACATCCTCCACCCCTTGTCCGAGGCGTTGTCCACGGATATCGCTCTTGCGATCCTCTGTGACGAACATATCGACTACCCTCGGACAATCCGCGAGACCGTAAGTACCCGAGATTGCGGCCGATCCGCCTGGCTCCACCCCGGGGCTGAACACAGGGCAGCTTGACAGGAACCTTGGTGTCCCGGATTATACTCGCGGGGCGAGGCAGGCTGGTGTCGGCCGCGCCTAACTGGAGTATTCGCCGATCTCTCGGCGGGCTCCCCTTTGGATTTAACTCATGCTGGAGCATGGAGTTATGAGAAGCACGCGCAAGTGGCGACCGGGTCTGGGTATTCTCGCGGTGTCCGTGGCCACCCTGTTGCCACTCCTGCTCGGCCAGGGCTGTCCGGACATCGCCGATCTCAGCAGTGCCATCACCGGCAACATCTCCGGGAGCCTCACCGGAACGACCACTCTCATCGTGCACTCGCCGTCCGTGGCCCAGACGGTTCGGATCGGCGATGCCTTGACCATGGTCTACGACGTGAGTAGCTCCGCCTCGAACGTGGTCGCCTTCTACGACCGCGACGGCGTTGCCGGCAGCGGCGACGAGGTGGTTTTTGCCACCTCCCTCGCCGCCGGCACGGGCAAGGTGGTGACGCTGCAGACCGGCACCCTGGCGGCGGGCACGCTGCGCGTGGGCATCCGGGCGACCATCGGCCTGCAGACCCTGACCGCGTATGCCCCCGGCGTCGTGACCCTGCAGGCCGGCGTGGCCGTGACTTGGGTCTCCCCGGCCGCTCCGGTCAGTCTCGCCGCGGGCGCCAGCCTTCCAATAGAGTTTGATGCTGGCACAACCCAGTTCCAGTATCGGCTGTTCTACGACCGCGATACCACCGTCAATTCCAACGAGACAACCATCCACCAGGCAACGGTCAACGGTTCCTCGACCGTGGAAAGGACCTTCAACACCGCCTCGCTCACCACCGGCGTCTATAACATCGGCGTGGTCGTCACCCCGGCCACGGGTTCACCGATCGCGAGCTACAATCCCGCGACGCTGACCGTGACGACCGGCGTCTACATGGAGATCCTTTCGCCTACCGTCGGCCTGGTCGTGCAGCCGGGCGAGTTCGTCCAGGTCCTCGTGGCCGCTAACGACCCGTCGAATCCAACCGCCAGCGTACGCACCTTCTACGATCCCGATACCACCTTCGGCAACGGCAACGAGACCACCATCGCGACCTTCCCCGCATCCGTCGGCGGCACGAACTGGAATACCACCGGCGTGATCACCGGCGAGTATTACGTCGGCGCCGAGCTGCTCAACGGCCAGAGCCCTCCGTTGACCCGGTACAGTGCCGGCGTCGTTCAGGTCGGCAGCGGCGGCGGCGGCACGGGCGAGGCGTCACTCTCCGTGACCTCTCCCCTGACCGCCGCGAGCATCCTGGAAGGTAATACCTACCGGATCAACTGGACAACCAACCTGCGACGCAGCGAAGGCACGGTCCGGGTCTTCCGCGAGCCGGACGCCGACAACGACGGTGAGCCCGATGGCGAGGCGACTCGAGTGACCATCGTCGATGGCCTCGAAGCCCTGACCCAGTTCGTGGACTTCAAGACCACCGGCGCGATCGGCAAGTTCTTCATCGGGGCGACCTTGACACCGGTGACCGGCGACCCCGTGACCGACTACGCCCCGGGCACCTTGACCGTTGTGCCGAAGACCTTCTGGGTGGGCGACTTCGCCACCAAGCGGGACAACACCGGCAACGTGGTGCCCCAAACCGGCTTCGCCCGCGGGGCCATCTTCCGAGGCCATAACTTCGGTGACAACCTGGGCAGCGCCCTGCTCGCCGCCGACGACTACGACGGCGATGGCCGTAATGAGATCATCATGGGCGCTCAGTTCGGCAAGCCGTTCTTCGCCCGCGCCGAGGGACGAGGAGCCGGCGAGGCATACCTGATCTACGGCCAGGCGGCGCGGTATTCGGGTCACTACTACGCCAATAGCGTCGGACTGGGAGCCACGACCACCACCGACGCAGCTCTCCCCGGCACCATCCTGACAGGCGTCGTGCCCAACCCTTACGCCGGCGACGATCTCGTCAACGTGAGCCTCGCTCGGGCCGGTTCCTCGATTCCGTATACTGTCGAAGGCGGCGTCGCCCAGCCGTACGCCACCGAAGGCCTTCGGTCGATCACCTTGATTCCCGACCAGGATGGTGACAACCGTCAAGAACTCGTCTTCGGCTTCCCGTACTGCAACTCGTTCAGCTTGAGCAACCAGGTGGTCGATGGGATTCATCCCGCGCCCCTGCCCGCGTTGGGCCGGTTGGAAAACAACGGGCACTTCCTGCGCGGCGGTGTGATCACCCTGTCCAGCCGGAACTCGCTGCTCGCCAACCGCCGGGCCGTCAGCCGCCATTTTGACCGCGTCATTCAACTCGACGAGGTCGGCCAGGTGTTCGAGGATATGGGTGTCGATCCCGGCTGGGGTAATCCGCCTTCGGTGGCCGACGTCTGCCCCAACTTCCCCAACACCACCCTCGACGGAACCGAGGAGACGATCGTGTTCCCGTGCGAAGGCTTCTTCCAGAGCACGGAAGGGACCATCAGTCCGCCACGGTTGGCGACATCACTCGCCGCAGGCGGCCTGGTCATCGCCCCGGAGACGACCTACTGCATGGGCGGAGAGGTGGTCAATCTCTCCCAGATCGACCCGCCACCCGGACCCAGCGAGCTCGGCTTCATCGGCGGCCGCCAAGTGGCAGGACCGAACGGCACCGACCAGTGCACGCCGAACGTCAACCTCGGCCCAATCTTCGGAGAATGGCCACTGTTCGGTACCATGGCCGTTCTGGGTACGGGTTTCTACAGCACCGGGGTCACCCACGACACCCGGGTCATGTCCCCGCCCCGAGAGCCCTACGGATGCCGGATCCTCGGTCAGACCACCAGCCAGTGCCCCGACCCCGCCGCCTGCTTGTCCACCGCCAACCGCTTCGGACACAGCGTGTCAACTTCCGGCGACTTCCTGCTGGTCGGAGCCCCGCTGCGTACCGCCCTTCGCGCCGAGACACCGTCGCTGCCGACGGCGACGCGCGAGCAGGCCGGCGAAGTCTATATGCTCCAACTGAAGCGACCGGGGGCGCCCGACAACCAGTACCTCTGGACCACCCCGGCTCACGGCGACAATGAGACGGTTCCCGCGCCCCATAACTACATCATCGGCGACCTCGGCTACGTTCGCGCCGAGGTCCTCGATAGCCGCCGCTACGACAAGCCCGGCGATGTGGACTTCGAGATATCCAACCCCATCCGCATCATCGGAGCCTCCGCCGGCGACCAAGTGGGCGACGTGACCGGCTTGGCAGACATCAACAACGACGGTGTCGATGATGTCGCCGTCGGTGCGCCGGGCGCGGCCAGGATGCCCAACGAGACCTTCCCGCGTGGGGCGGTCTATGTCCTGTACCGCCGCCAGCCCGAGATCGAGGCGGACTACCTGCTCGAAGACTTGGCCCGCGATCCCGCCTCAGACCCGCAACGCCTCAACGGCCTGATGATCATCGGCCAGCCGGGCGAGAACATCGGACGGTCGCTGGCCGGTGGCGGCGATCTCAACGACGATTACAACAAAGATGGGTACGCCGACCTGCTGATTGGCAGCCCCGACGCCTTCACCGCCGGCGGCGCCCAGTCGGGCGAGGTGTTCATCCTGTTCGGCGGCCGCAACCTGCTCAACCCGGCCGGCGGCATCACCCTCGGCGACCTCCGGGACGCCGGTTACGGCATGCTCCTCACCGGGGCGGGCACCGGACATCACGCCGGCATCACCGTGGCGAACGCCGGCGATTTCAACGGCGACGGCACCCCCGATATCCTCATCGCTGCACCGGATGCCAGCCCGTCGTTTACGTTCACTCCCGGCGGCGACGGCACCTACGCCGCCGCCGGTACCGCCCACGGGGTCGACCTGGACGGCAACGGTGTGGCCGACGACCGCAACCTCGACGGCGACCCCGATGACCTCACCGGCGCCGGCGTTGTCTACGTGGTCTTTGGCGGCACCCACCTGACCGGGACGATCTCCTTGGGCCAGATCGGGAGCGACAATCTGCCCGGCGTCATGTTCGTCGGCAGCAACGGCGGCGACGCCTTGGGCGGCGGCCTCACTCAAAACGGCCTCCTGTCCAAGGGCGTTGCGTCCGCGGGCGATCTCGACGGCGACGGCCGAGCCGATCTCCTGATGAGCTCGATTCTGGCCTCACCCGAGGGTAAGACGGCCGCCGGTGAGGTATACTTGATCTACGGCTTCAAGCCCTGATCCTTGTGAGGTGGATGGTCATGGTGTTTGCCCGAAACTTGGTCGTCCCTGCGGAGGGCGTCGGTATGCGCTCGCGGTTCACTGATCCGGCCCGATTTGGCGGTTGTCTTCCCGTTGTTATGGCCGTCTTCCTGGTTGGCGGACTCCTGGCCGGCCAAGCCTCGGCCCAGACCGCCGTGGTCGCGGATGGCGTCTTGACCTTCACGGCCACCGGGGCCGACGAAACCATCCAGTTGACCACCGACGTATTCGCGGCAGACAGCGTCGCCGCCGGCGTCCCGGCCGAGGATACCGCCGTCGTTCAGATACTCTACGCCGTCAAGCCCGGCGCTCCGGTGGCCTTCTTCGTGGCCGGCGGTAACGTGGCCAGCCAGGCCGACCTGGATGCCATCACCTTGGATGCGGTCTCCTCGATCGTCGTCCGGGCCATGGCCGGCGCCGATGATGTGGATTGCAGCATGTTCGCCGGTGACGACACCCCGCCGGTAGAGGTTTGGGGCGGCCCAGGCGACGACATCATCACCGGCAGCGGCGGGGACGATACCCTCAACGGCGAGGGCGACAACGACCTCATCAACGGCGGCAAGGGCAAGGACGCCATCGACGGTGGCGGCGGAGACGACATCCTCAACGGCGGCGAGGATGAGGACACCATTGCCGGGGGTGGCGGCAACGACCTGGTTCGAGGCGACAGAGGGGCTGACGAACTGGGTGGCGGAGGCGGATTCGACGTCCTCGACTACGCCACCGACGCGGGGCTCTACGCGGTCGTCGTCAGTCTGGACTCCAATACCGCTACAGACGGGTGGGGCGATGCGGACGCCCTGGCGGACGATACCTTCGCCGCCATTCGCGGAAAAGGCACCAACGACACACTGACCGGTGATCCCATCCGCCCAACCACAATCCTCGGTGGCGGCGGCGACGACACCATCACCGGTGGAAGCCAGCGCGATGTGCTCCTGGGTGACAGCGGCAACGACACCATCGACGCGGGGACCGGGAACGTCGGCGACATCGTGTTCGGTGGAAGCGGCAATGACATTATCTACGGCCGGGAGGGCGGCGATCTCCTCGTGGGTGACGGCCCCTTGCCACCCGACTGGGGAGCGACCGGATCGGGTGACTACGATCCGCTGGTGACGGCCGTGGGCCCGATTCCCTGGGACGCCATGCTGGATCCGGCCGCGATGATCGCCTCAACCTCGATCGGTAATGATGACATCTTCGGCGGCGACGGCTCCGATTTCATCTACGGATGTGGCGGCAGCGACCGGATCATCGGCGACGAACACCAGGATGCGGCCAACGCCGGCGGCGATACGATCTACGGCGATTTCGATTACGACATCAACGCTGACGGCTTCATCGGCCTCAACGCCCCAGGAGGCCCCGACGAGGTGGGAACCGCCCTGGCGGGAACGGGCATCTTCGCCGGCGCCGCCGATGAAATCATGGGCTGCGCCGGGGCAGACATCATCTACGCCGGTGCCGGAAACGACATGGTCAGCGGTGGCGACGGCGGG
Organism: Phycisphaerae bacterium; assembly: GCA_018003015.1. NCBI lineage: Bacteria > Pseudomonadati > Planctomycetota > Phycisphaerae > Phycisphaerae bacterium. Next base: position 37,122 of record JAGNEZ010000029.1, read on the forward strand.
GATACCATCGAAGGCGGAACGGGAATGTTCGATACGCTCTATGGCGGAGCGGTCGGCTATGATCCTGAAACCGACTTCCCAACCTGGCTCCCGACCAATGACGGCAGCGCCGCCGACACTGTGACTTTTGTCCAGATCCCCCTGGTGGCGGAAGGCGGGGCCAGTGTCCTCCTCGACCTGGGGGCGGGCACGCTTGACTCCGGCGGATTCGCCATGGATGACGGCAGCGGCGGCCTCGATCTCCTGTTCGGCTTTGAGAACGCCACCGGCTCAGTCAACGACGATATCCTCTACGGAACCAACGCGTTTCGCCTTCCCGACATGATGCTGCCGCCGAACCCGGATGCCAACATGGTGGACCGGGATAACATCCTCATCGGTATGGGCGGCAACGATATCATTGTCGGGCGCATGGGCAACGACTACCTGGTCGGCGATGATCCCATGGATATCACCGTGGTCGGTAACGATCAGATCTGGGGCGATATGGGCGATCACACCAACCCGGCCTTGGCGGGCAACGACCTCCTTGACGGCGGCCCGGGCGACGACCAGCTGCACGGTGAGGGTGGCGACGACACCATCGGCGGAGGTGCCGGCACCAATGTGCTCTACGGCGGACCCGGCGAAGATATCCTCGATTACAGCGGTTTTGCCGGTACGGTCACCGTCGACCTGAGCGCCGCGGGCAACGGAACCACGACCGGCGACTTCGACGGCGATGGCAACAACGATACCACCGACACAATCCCCACCTGCGACAACCTGACCCCGGCTCCGGTCCCGAACGGCGCCGCCGTCGCTCTGGCGGCCATCGACTGCACCCTGGCAGTGAACAAGGACCTGGACCGCTTCGAAGTCGTCCAGGGCGGTTTCGGAAACGACACCATTCGCGGCTACGCCGACTTCCCGACCGAGATCTACGGCCTCTTCGGTGACGACACATTGACCGGCGGCGCCAAGGCGGATCTGGTGGACGGAGGGGCCGGCAACGACACCATCGAGGGCTTGGCGGGCGACGACGTGTTGCTCGGTAACGCCGGTACGGATACGGTGACCTACGCCTCTTCGGCCGCCAATCAGCCCGTGACCGTCAACCTGCGAACCTTGGGTATCCAGGACACCGTCTCCGCGGGCTTCGACACCCTCAGCGGATTCGAGAACTTGACCGGGGGAGCCGGCAATGACACGCTCATCGGCGATTCGTACCCGAATGTCATCACCGGCGGCCTGGGCAACGACTATCTCCTCGGACAAGGTGACCAGGATGTCTTCCAGAACGGCCACTGGGTCGTGCTGGAGGACACCCTCGATGGCGGAGGTGGAACCAACTACGCCGACTACCGCTTCGTCCCCGATGCGACTCCGAACACCAACGCCAACGTTCCAGGTGGGTACGGGGTCGATCCCGGCAATCCCAACCACGTGCTCCACGACGGCTTCGGTGGAAGCGATGTCCTGCTGAACATCGCCGCCAAACTGGCTCCCAACGCTACCCTGACCGTCACCACCGGCCCGGACCAGGTCATCAAGCCGGGCGGCAGCGTCACCCTGGCGGGTGCGGCCACCGGCGGGGCCACCGGCGTCGCCGCCAACTACAAGTACGTCTGGAACACCGAGCCGCCGACGGCCATGCCCCCCGGCTCCGCGTGGGATGACTGCACCGTGACCATTCCCGGTCTGAGCAACCGCTGCATTGCCCAGCCGGTCGCCTCACCGGAGACGACCACCACATACCGGCTGACGGTTGTTGACTTGAACTCGGGAACCGACACCAACCAGTTGGTCGCCTCCGATTTCGTGAAGGTGACCGTGGCCACCGAACTGGTCGTCGATGCGGGCAATGACCACAGCATCAGCGTCGGTGGCAGCACTCAGTTGACGGGTGTTGCCACCGGCGGCGTGACGCCGTATACCGTGTCGTGGGCCCCGGCTACGGGGTTGTCCAGCACCACCATCCTCCTGCCTGTCGCGTCGCCCTCGACGACCACCAGCTACACGCTGACCGTCACCGATCAGACCGGACAGACCGTGAGCGACAGCGTCACCGTCCGGGTGGCCAACGCCTTCTCCGTGAACGCCGGCCCGGATGTGACCATCAACGAGGGCGCGAGCACCCAGCTGACCTGCCTGGCCAACGGCGGAACCGAACCCTACACCTATCTGTGGAGCCCCGCGACCGGCCTGAGCTCGACGACCATCACCAGCCCAGTGGCGAGTCCGACGGTGACGACAACCTACACCGTCCAGGTCACCGACGCCGCGTCGCGGATCACGACCGACTCCGTCGTCGTGACCGTGCTGCCCGTATCGGCCCAGCATCCCGATCCGGAACCAACCGGCCCGGATGACTCGACCACCACCGGCCAGGACTCGCCCACCAATCGGATCGTCCCGCTCTGCGGCAGTGGCGCCGGTCTGACGTTCGGGCTGATGAGCGCTTTGTTCATGGCCATGCTGCGGCGCAGGAATTGGAGATGACCACGGTCCCCCCAAGGGAGTGAGGATAGCGATGCGATCCAACCGGATGGGTATTCGTGTGCAGGTTCGACCACTGACCGGCCCGCTGGTAATCATCGCCTGCGCGATGGCTGGCGCCGCGGCATGGAGCTCAGCCGCCTATGGCGCCGGCGGTGCTACGGGGCTGGTGACACAGTCCGCTACGGAGTACACGCTTGTCCTCGATCCTCGACAGTCGAGCGAAGCCATCACTCAGCGCCTGGCGAGCGCCGGCCACCCGAGCATCAGCCGTATTCCCGGCTTGCCGCCCCGCTTCGCCCACTACCGCTTGATTACCGTGCCCGCGGCGGATCAGACCACCAAGGATCAGCTCCTCGCTGTGGATGGCGTCCTGGCCGTTCGAAACGTCCATCGTTGCGCCAGCCTCGACTACCCGATCCTGGAAACCGGCCAGATCATCGCCAAGTTCAAGCCCGGTACTCCCTATGCCCAGGTGCAGTCCACCGCGGCTCGGCACGGCTGCACGATTCGACGGCAGTTCGCTTTGCTCAACCAGGTCTACGTGCTCAATCTCAACGATTCAACCCTCACAGGTATGCAGTGCGCCGCGGCTCTTGCCGCCGAGCCCAACGTGGTGTTCAGCCATCCAAGTCTCCTCTTCAAGCTGGAGAAACACGCGGAGTCGATCGACGACCCGCTCTATCCCTATCAGTGGCACCTCCAGAACACCGGACAGTTGCCCGGTGCGACGCCTGGGGAGGATATCAAGGCCCCCGAAGCCTGGGAAATCACCCAGGGACAGGGCGCCGTTATCGCCGTCATCGACGATTCAATTCAGAAAGACCACGAGGATCTGAAGGACAACTACTTGACCGGCGTGGACATGCTGGGCTCGACATTCAACGACGACTGGAGCGACCCCTCATGGGTCGTTCCGGGTGACTCGGATGGCGACCCGAGCCCCTATTTCGGACCTGATCCGTACCTCGGCACGGTGACGGGTCTGTATGGCGAGTTTCATGGTACCTGCGTGTCCGGCATCATCTGCGCCCGAGCCAACAACGTCGGGGTACGCGGCGTGGCCCCGATGGCCAGCCTCGTGGGCTGCAAAATCGGCTTGGGCAGCCTCTACACCATGGATCAGGATGTGGCCGACGCTTTCATCTTCGCCGAGACCAACGGCGCCATGGCGGTGAACAACAGCTGGGGCGGTCCCGGTCAGGCAATCCTCCCCACCATCCCCAACACGAGTCTCATGCTGCCCGATTTGATCAGCGAGACAATCAAGACCGTCTCCACCGTGGGACGCGGTGGACGCGGCATGCTGGTGCTCTACTCCGCCGGCAACTCAAGCATGCTGATCAGTTTCGGTAACATCTACGGAGGCGTGCCGCAGGTGATGGCCATCGGTGCCACCATGCGAAACGGCCTGATTGCCTGTTACAGCGACTACGGCCCCGAAATGTCCGTCTGTGCCCCCGGCGGCGGATCGGCGGCCCCCCGGGACACCATGGGCGGCGGCATCGCTCTCAGCGACTGCTTCGAGGCCGATATCGCGACCACCGACGACTCGGAAGTCCCCGGCTACTGGATCACCAACTACGATCTGGTGGGCAATACCTGGGTGTTCTTGCCCGGCTATCCGATCCGCGGCCTTAACCCCCCGATGAAGTTCCTTACCTCCGGGACCTACTTTCCGGGGCCAAACTGCATTCCCTCTTGGCCCGGCGGCACTTTCTGCATCCCTCAAGTGCCTGATAACTATGAAACCGTGGACTTCCCGCAGCAGGACTACACGCGGCACATGAATGGCACCTCGGCGTCATGCCCGGTCGTGACCGGCGTCGCCGCCCTCACGTTCAGCATCAATCCGAATATGACTGCTCAGGAGGCTCGCAATCTCATCGAGCACACCGCCGACCGGATTCTGGCACCCAACGAGTACTGGGATCCGATCACCGGCCACAACGACCGCTACGGGCACGGGCGGGTCAATGCCTATCGGGCCGTGCAGGCCGCCCAGGCCGCCAAGACTTGGCCGAGCCCGATCAAGAACATCCAGAACGTCAGCTCACAGGCTCTCGTCCGCCTCTTCTGGGAGTTCCCGGATTGGGATGAGGATGGATTCGCCGATGCCGATGCCGCAGCCGTCCTGATCGTGCGGGCGCCTAGCGGTAAGCTGCTCTGGGCCCCGACCGACGGCGTCGAATACACCGTGGGCCAGCAGGTCGCACCGGGCGTGGTGGTCGTGGCCAACTCGCTGATCGATACGCTTGATCAGACCGGCCTCCAGGCCGGCAAGTACGACTTCGCGTTCTTCACCCGGAACGGCTCCAACTACTACTCCTGGGGCCGCAGCGTGACCGTCACCACCACCGGAACCATCACCATGCCCCTCGCCTCGATCTCGGCTGCGCCGGTCGCCGGGCGAGCTCCGCTGACAACCCACTTCGCCGCCGGCGTCATCGATCCCAGCCACGGCGTGAAAAACCTGACCTACCAGTGGGACTTCGGTGACGGAACCGCAATCAGTAACGAAGTGACGCCCGATCATACCTACACCATCGCCGGCGAGTACTTCCCCCAGGTGACGGTCACGGATTCCGCCGGGCTCTCCGCCAAGGCCAGCACACGCATCGTCGTCTCCGGCGCCGCCAACAAGCCCCCGCAGGCCAGTATCGTGGCGAGCAAGACCAGCGGACAGGCGCCGCTGCCCATCGTCTTCCAGGGCTTCGGTACCGATGCGGATATCGGCGGTTTCATCGTGCGGTATGACTGGGACTTCGGTGACGGCTCGACCGCCTCCGGCCAGATCGTGGAGCACGTCTTCGTGGCCGGCGGGACCTACGGCGTCAGTCTGACCGTAACCGACGACCAGGGCGCCTCCGGCAGCACCAGCATCCTCATCAGCGTGAGCGGGGCAAGCTCGACCTTGGCCGAAACCGATCCGCCCAATACCTTGGGTCGGTCCCTGCCCCAGTGCGGCATGGGCCTGCCGGTGGCCCTAATCGGCGTCTCGGTGGGGCTCGTGACCATGCGCACCGGCCGCCGCCGACGCACTTGAGATCAACACCAAGCATCGCCCGCCTCCCGGTGGGTACGGCATGGGACCGGCGGAAGGCACACCCCTTCGACCGGCCCGTGCGTTTCCGTGCCACCCGGCCGTCTGAACGTGCGGCGCTGATCTACAACTTCACGCGGGTCACCACGATCCCTTCAGGATCCCGGTAGGTCTTGGCGTCGTCCTCGGTGCGAACGGTCGCACATCGGGTCAGGAAATACAGCGTCGGCTCGACGATGTGCTGGTTGTTCAGGAAAGGTTCTGTGTACTTGATGGCTCCGTACTTGGCCTCGTCGATGTGGTGCTGCCGCCCCACGCGATCATCCCAGTCCACGCCCTCGGTCAGGAAACCGTGCGGGCCGTAATGATGCTTGGCCGCGGCCCGCAGGATGGTCAGCCCGTCGGTTAGGTACCTCACCTCCCCCGTGTCCGAGTAGGCCTCCAGGAAGGCCAGCGATGCTTCGGCGTTCTCCCACATGTACGACGTATTCCAGCTGTCCTCCATGAACAGCAGGCCGGTCGTCGGGAGTCCGTTGCGATCCTCACTCATCTTGAACCGCTCCAGGCGCGGCAGGATCTTCTCCAGGGCGAATCGGCCCAGGGCCGGGTCCCCCAGAACCTGGCCGGCGCGGCGGATGACTCGGAACGCGGTCGAGCAGGTCACGTTCTCCTCGGCGTCGTAGGTGTCATGGTTGATGCTGGCATAGAATCCGCCCGCCCGCATGAAGGCCTGGACCCCGGTCCGCAACTTCTCCCGGTAATCGCCCAGCTTCCGGTCGATCATCTCCGCCCATAATTGCAGGATGAACAAGCCGTCGCCACTGGTGGCAAAGAAGGCATCGTCGCCACCCTCGGCCGCCCGCGGATACGAGCTGCCGTCCGGTGTGCAGCGGCGGGGAAACCAGCCGTTGGCCAGCGGCTTGAGGTGAGCATCGAGCCAGCGGGCGTATGCGACGGCCGCAGCCCGCAGCCGGCTCCGGCGGCGCTCGTCGAGATCCGAACAGAACAGCATCTGAACCGCCACTTTGGCGGTCGAGCCAGGACAAAACCAGTCGTTCGTGTGCTTGAAATTGAGCACGATCCGATCGGTGGGAATGTGCCGGTACCCGCGGATCAAACCGCTACCGGTGTCGATGAAGCCATTGTCGAGAACGTGGTCGATGACCGAAAGGGCGGTCCGTTCCATGTCCATCTTGCCGGTAAACCGGGCCCATCGAATTAGTTCGTAAGCCCCACCAACGGCATTGGCCGCCCACCCCGGGCCTTCCAGCGGGCCAAAGTCGTGCCAGCCCATGATCGCAGCGTCGGGATCAACGAAACTCGATTTGGAGCACGCTCGGCCACGGCAAGTGGTCATGCACCGGGTGAGCGTAAACCGGAGCGAGTCGGCGGCACTGTCGAAGATCGTGTAACGCGGATTCTCCGGGACGTAGAATCGGCCGGGGGAGAGCGAGCCCCGGGAGGCAGGAAGGCTAGACGACGGCCGGCTCTCGGCGGCTTCGACCGCGTACCGGGCCTGAGGCCAGCTGGCCGTCAGACTCGCCATGGCGGCTCCACCCATGTGACGGAGAAAGCCGCGGCGATCCAATTCCGTGACACGATGCATGGCTCACCTCCCTAACGCCGGATCTCAACCTCCCACCGGACCGGTCGGTCACCTGCCACCAGGGCCACGTCCTCGCCCGCCTTCACGGTCTGACCACCAAGCCGAACCGTACTCGCCCAGTCACGCGTGTGCAGCACGACTCGTGTCGGAGGTGTCCGCACGGGGACGGCGACTTCCAGGACTGCGGTTCTGCCGTCTTGGGCGATCGCCAGGTTCATCGTGAGCGGCCCAAACCGCGTGAGCACGTTTCTCAGCGACGTCTTCGCGCCGGGAGCCAGCCAGGTCGACGGCAAGCCTTCGAGCAGATGCAGCTCGGCCCCTCGCTCGATACAGAGCAGGTGGGCTGTCAGCCGGATGAACTCCGCGCTGGCCCAGTTGTGGGGCATGTCGCCGCAGATCTCCTCCGCCGAACCAACGGGATTCTGCTCCTCACGCCAGGCGAGCAGCGGAGAGGAGTGATTGCCAAAGGCGTAGAGCACCTCGGCCGCTTTCCTGCCCTGCCCCAGCCAGGCGAAGGCGTGCCCGTAGAACGACCCGCCGTAGCCCCAGATACCCGCGTCCAGCCAGCCGGTACCCTTGACCAACCCCTGGCATTCGTTGTCGGTCAGGCTGGCCATTGTGCCGAGCAGGATCGGATCACTGGACGCGAACAGCTCTCCGGGGTAGACACCGTGCAGGAAAGCCCACAGAGCTTTGTGTGGGGCCTTCTTCAATGGGCGATCCATGGGGATGGGCAACATGCGGTTGCCGAACGAGTCGGCGTATAGGTCGCGGGCCGCGGCCTTCGCGAAGGTCGCCCACATGTCGTCGTATTCGGCCGCCCAGCGCTTGGCCGAACCTGCCTTGCCCATCCGCTCGGCCATGGCGACGGCCGACTTCAGGCCAGTGAGAATCCAGTAGACGTTGGTGTACTCGCTGATCGGACCGCCAAGTCCGCCGTCAGGGAAGCCGGGGGGCACCAGCCCTGCGTGCAGGGCCCTCGGATCGGCCGAGGCCCGCTTGCGAAGTTCGGCGATGAGACTGACCGCCTTCTCGACTCGTGGCCAGGTTTCCTTCAGCCACTCCCGGTCGCCGGTCAACTGTTGGTGGCGGTCGATGACCCACAACACGATGCCCGTTTCCTTCCAGTGCTGATTGAGCAGCTCGAAAGAACCATCCGGCCGCTGCTGGCTCAACATGTACTGCACGCCGGCCCGGGTCTCTTTGGCCCGATCCAGCATGGTCACTGCCTCGAGCAGAAAGGCCCCGTCCACGATCCACAAGCCTCGATAGCAGGTCGGCCCGACCTGGAATGCGGGTAGGCCGTCCTTGATCTCGCGAGCCTGATAGATGTTGCGAATGCAGGAGTCGATCAGGGCCTGCAACCCGGCGTCCGGCACCGTCATTCCCCCGTAGGGGAGATCGGCTTTCTGCCAGTACTCGCGTGCCTTGCCCAAAGCCCCTTCCGCCTGCTGAACCGTCCAGCTCTGCGGATCCGCCGCTCGGGTGATCGCGACGACGAAGCTGTGCGTTTCGCCAGATCGCAGCGTTGTGGTCGTGAGTGCGATCGTCGCTTCCCGTTCGGCCACCTTCGCCGATTCCACCCCGCCGCAGCAACGAACCATGGGCTGCCCACCGACCCAGAGCGTAGCCGTCGGCTCGTCGTAGCGAATTCCGAGCTGCGACTGCACCCGGATCACCGGCCGGGCCTCGGGACGCAACGAGGCGGTGGCCCGAACCGAGGCCAGTACGAGGTCCGCCCGCGGTGTTCTTTGTGGTGAGCCGGCATGGCGGCCGCCGGGCAGATAGCCTACGGCCTTCGTGGTGGCTTCGCCTCGGATGACTGCGTCGAGGTCCGGCTGCTGCTCGAACACCCAGAGGGCGTTGAGGATGGTGTTCTTGTCCGAAGCGACCGCGGCGGCGCTGACCTCAATATCGAGCCATCCGTCGCCGTTCAGATCCTTGGCATCGACCGCCTTGGCGAACGCCACATTCTGGCCACGGTCCGCGATCGGATCGACCTGGTTCCGGATCTTGCCCTCGACCCGAAGCTCGAGCACCCGCTTCCCGGGCTTGTTCCAGTAACCCTCACACAGGCCGAAGACGACACAATAATCCTTGCCAGCCTCGGCCTTGAAGCGGTAGCGGAGTGATGTGCCGAAACCGACGTCGATGTCAGCGAAGACCGCCCCGGCCGGAGCCTTGGGTCTGGCCCAGCCAAGGTTGGGAGCAAACTGGCCGAGCCGTTCGATACCACGCCCCGAGCTCAGTCTCGCAAACTCCTGCGTGGGTGTCGACGGCCACGCGGCCTGGTCGGTGACCGCGAACGCCTGCGTGGTCAGCTCCAGCGACCCTTGCTTGGCGGTCGTGATCACGATGGGCACGCGCGGCTCGTCCAGCCGCTGGTCGGTCCATGTGACCGGCTCCCCGTCCAGCCCAATGGTGATCCGCGTGCCAAACTGAGCGAATTCGCCGGGATAGTCGTACAGCATTGCCCCATCCTTGCCCACGAGCGTCTTCTGCCAGTCGTCGGGCAGGCAGATCGAGGTCTGCCAGTAGGATGGCTGAAAACGGTGGTCGAGCACAAAGGGCTTGTCCAGCGACTTGCCCAGCTTGAGCCCGGGGCACGAGACCTCGCCCTCGCGGTATTGGAGCTGGACGTCAGCCGCGGTGACGAAGCTGGCGAGCATCAGGAAAAGATGGGTCCCGGCAACAGTGGGTAGGCAACGCATGAGATGGCCCCGAGAACAAAGCAGGTACAAATGCCCTCGCTTGTCGCGTGATTATAGACGAGAGTGGCTGCTACGCCAGCGTCTAACGGAGACGTTCAGGCGGTGGTGGGCGAGGATTAAGGTCAGCCGGGCCGTGTTGGGGGGACCGTGCTCTACGTCGCTTCCTTCGGTTTGGAACGGGCAGGCTGCGTCGCCGTGGTCTCTGCTCTTCGAATGATGCGGTCGATCAACTTGCCGCCGCCGGCCACCCCACGGAGAAGGCGTTTCTTCTGTTCCTCAGTCAGTTGTTGGGTGTCCTTGTGGTTGGGCCTGGACGCGTAAAGAACCCACTTCGGGAACTTCCGGTCCTGGTCCAAGAGGGTGATCTTGTCACCGTCGATCTGGAGCAGGTGATAAACCCAGTAGTTGTGTGATTTCCCGTCCTTACCGGCCTCGCCGTAGACAAAGGTGGTGTGAACGATCTGGCATCCTCTGCCGGGCGACGTCCTGACGAAGTCCTCGGGCCCCGGGGTGACCGTCGGCTCCGTTAGGACGGCATGGTGCGTGGTTGTTGAAAGCAGAAGCACACGATCGTAGTACTCCGCCCCAAGGCCGCACCCGCCGCTGGGAAAATGGAGGACGTAATCAGGCTTCCCGTCCTGGTTGAGGTCGCCTCGATAGGCCGCGGAAGCACACCACTTGTACGCCGAGACCCGCCTGGGCGGCAGCATCGTATCCCCGTCGGCTCCGATGAGCGTGAGCCAACATCCATCATCCTGCTGACGCACCTGGATCCTCGGTCCTCTCGAGCGGGCTTCTCCAAACGTGTATTGCAGGCCTGGTTGGTTGGCGGGCGGTATCACGCGGTCCATCACCGGGAGTTCGGTCAGTCTCACCTGAGGAGGCGGCTTGCCAGGCTCGAACGGGCCGTAGTCTCTGGGATAGGCCCACAACGCCGCTGGTGCCGTCAGGATCATCGCTGCGCTTGCCACACGTGAGATCAGGCCCGAGGGGCGAAATCGGCCGAACGCGCCTTCGCGGACCGCCCCTTCGGGGCAGGACGGCCGCCGGTACGACGGCGAGTCAGAGGTGGTTAGCGGCAGAAGGTGATTCGCAGCCGGGTATGCGCTGCCGTTTCCTCGGTCGCGGGCCCCTGTAAGGTCTTGAAACAGACTGGCTTGGTTTGTGCCTTCCACGGCCATGGACTCCTCGGCTATCGCAGAAGAAGAGCGATGGTCCCTCCAATGTCCGCCGGGCTCTTGGCCACCATGATCCCCGCGGCTTCGAGGGCGGCAATCTTGCTCGCGGCCGTGCCTTCGCCGTCAGAGATGATGGCGCCGGCATGGCCCATGCGGCGGCCCGGCGGAGCGGTCTGGCCGGCGATGAACGCCACCACCGGCTTGGTGACGTTCGCCTTGATGTACACCGCCGCCTGCTCCTCGTCAGTGCCACCGATCTCGCCGATCAGGACAATCCCGTGCGTCGCAGGGTCTTTCTGGAACATCTCCAGCAGCTCGATGAAGTTCAGCCCTTTGACCGGGTCGCCTCCGATACCGATGCAGGTCGACTGGGAGAGCCCGCGTGTCGTGCACTGCCAGACGGCTTCGTACGTCAGCGTGCCGCTCCGGGAAATGAGCCCCACGTTCTTCGAGCCGTTGGCCGGTGCCTTGTGAATGTAGCCAGGCATGATCCCGATCTTGCACTCGCCGGGCGTGATGATGCCCGGGCAGTTTGGGCCGACCAGCTTCACGCCCCGATCGTCGAGGTACTTGCGGAGCCGGATCATGTCCAGCGTGGGCACGCCCTCGGTGATGAGCACGACCAATCCGATGCCAGCGTCGGCCGCCTCCATGGCCGCGTCCGACGCAAAGGGAGCGGGCACGAAGATGAGGGTTGCGTCCGCCTCAGTCGCCCGGATCGCCTGGTGACAGGAGTCAAAGATCGGCAGACCATGCTCGCTCTTGGTGCCGCCCTTGCCAGGGGTGACCCCGCCGACCATCTTCGTACCGTAGGTCAGGCATTGGCCGGTGTGAAACGCGCCGGCCCTGCCGGTTATGCCCTGGCAGATGACGCGAGTGTCCTTGTTGACGAGAATGCTCATGAAGTAGCTTTTCAGCAGTCAGCGATCAGAGATCAGCTTTGACGGCTCAGCTAAGCTTAGGCTTCGCAGCTGAATATGGCAATCGGCTCGTGAATCACGGGTCTGCGTTCGACATTGCGATCGGCTGTTCCAGCGTGAGGCAGTAGTCGGTGAAGCCGACCGCATGCCAGAAAGCGATGCCTGGGGTGTTGCCGACGAGGACTTCCACCCGCAGTCGCGGGGCGTTTTGCCAGGCGTGCTGCATCAGCCACTTCATCGCCGTCCGTCCGATGCCTTGTCGCCGATAGTCGCGATCTACGAAGAACTGCCGCAGGTAGTACCACCCGGGCTCGCGGCGATACAGCCCGTAGCCCAGAACACGCCCGGCACGTGAGAAGATGACCGCCTCGTACTCACCCTCCAGCCAACCGGCCATCCGTTGTTCGAGCTCCGCGACCGTCATGGTGTTCCGATGGTGTTCATCCTCGATCAGCCGGCGGTTGAGCACCGCCAGCGTGGGATAGTCCTCCTTTGTGGCGTAGCGGTACTCGAGGGTATCGTTTGGCGGATTCACGATTGTGCCTCCGTGTGGTTCAAATCCCGTCCACGAACGGCTCCAGGCAGCGTTTGGCCACCAGCAACCCGGTGTCCTCGAGTTGCCGGCCACCCGGGTGGTTGTGGTAGACCGCATCGTGCCAGCCCTCAATATTCAGATCCCCGCGGTATCCGGCCCTCAGCAGTTCCTTGACGATGGCCGCCCAGTCCGAATCGCCCAGACCGGGGAAGCAGTGCTCGATCGCCCCCGGGTGGCAGATGCCGTAACGGCCCATCACGTCGCGATAGACCTTGGCGTCCTTGGAATGGACGTGATAAACCTTCGATCCGAACTGCCGCAAGTTGGCGACCGGGTCGATCAGCTGGCAGAGGAGGTGCGAGGCATCCCATTCCAGGCCGATCGCCTCAGACGGCACGGCGTCGAAGCACCGCTCCCACATGGCCGGCGTGCAGATGCAGTTGATCCCTCCGAACGGCAGGTGGAAAAAACCCATCGGGCAATGCTCGAAGGCAATGCGGACCCCGGCATCGGCCGCCGCCTTGGCGTGTTCGTTCCAGATCTCCTTGAACCGAGGCAGCGAGGCGTCGAGTTCGGCGTTCATGACCCGCCCGGCGAAACCCGCTACCGTGCCGACGCCCAGCTCGCGGGCCAGGGTGATGCAGCTCCGCACCCGCTCGTGGTGAGCTCGGGCCACGTTCGGGTCGGCGTCCATGTGGTTAACGTAGAAGCCGCCGATGCAACTGACCCGCAGTCCGGCCTCTCGGTAGGTTGCTCGGACCTCAGCCGCCCGGCTCTGCCAGCCGTCGTGCCCGGGCATGAACGGATCCTCGGGCTTGACCAGCAGCTCCACGCTGCCGAACCCATGCTGACGAGCGAAGGCGATGCGATCACGATCGAAGGAACTCAGGAATCCGATACGCATCAGCAAGGCTCCTTCTTGGCGCTCGCAGGCTCGATCCAGCCTGGGTGGAAAGTGTGGGACAGGCTTCCAGCCTGTCATCTGGCCGGCAAGATGCCGGTCCCACGCTCAATCGGCTAGGCTCCCGGTCGATCGGCCGCCCGGTCGCTGCAAGGCTTTGACTCCGGCCAGCATCTCCACACGCCGCACGAACCACTTGGCGGCCGTCTCGCCCGGGATCATACCCGCCAGCTGCACCTTCCGGCCACCGCAGGTCTCCGCCTTCACCGCATACCACCGCCTGTTGCCGCTGCTGGCGGACTGCGATTGGGTGATCGTCACGATCTCCGAGGCCGGCACCTCCTTCCTCAATATGATCGGTCCCAGCCGCCGCGCCACTCGGACGATGCCGGGCTCAAAAGAGACCCGCGTGCCGCCGATGAGGCTAAACAGCACTAGCCAGAGGAGCAGTGATACGAGCCCGAAGACGATCAGGAAAATCAGCATGAACCACTCATGTTGAGCGACCTGCATCGCGGAGAAGACTGCCACTCCACTGCACACGACGGCAGCACCTAAAAACACGGCCGCAAGTCCCACGCCGGGCCATGCGGACGAGACCAGCGAAGGATAGCCCGAGGCGTCCCGTTCCTCCCGGACCTTGCCCGGCGCGGGCGACTCATCACTTTCGAGCATCTCTCGTTCGAGACGGTCCATCTCGGGTGACTCGCCCAGCGATGGGTCACTCGATTCCGTTCGAAAGACCGGGACGTCAAAGGTCAGGTCGAGGTCCACGCCCGGTATCTCTGCCCGGGCGTGCAGCTCCCAGGTCACCGGCCGCTCCTGCAGCGAATCGTCGTAGGGCTCGCACGAGTAGGGAATCTGGAAGTCTATTGGCAGCACGACGCCCGCGTGGCCGAAAGTCGTACTCGGCGGGTGAACCGCCCGGCTGTCCTCCCAGAGCGTATTGCGATTCGTGTCCTCACCGGACGAGACGGTGCGGATGCAGCGCAGCGTGAGGGTCACCTCGTCCAACTGCGACAGCCCGCCGCTAACCAGCAGATTGCCCTTGAAGTGTCCGCCAATCACGCCGGGAAAGGTGTCCAACTCCAGGCGAGTGCCGCGGAACTTGCGAGCCATGAGCGTGGCCCGGATGGCGCCGCCGATGAGCAGCAGCCCGACCAGCGGAAAGACGATCACAAAAAGCCACAACAATGTCAGCGGCCCGTGACTCAGCTCCGGCCAGATCGCCGTCGACACCGGGAGGGTGATGCCGTTCCAGAGAATCGCCCCGGCCCACGTGCCCGCCGCCTTGTGACTTGCCTTGCTGTGAATGACTCCGCCCGCCCACCGCTTGTTCCACAACCATGGCTCGTCGGGGTATTGCTGAGACATCCGCTGGGCATGCCGGCCGGTGGAGGTTCCGACCAGGCCGATCGTCAGCATGAGTCCTCCGAAGCCGCCAAAAACGACAATGAAGCCGACGAAGAACATGACCATCAACCAGCGGATCTCGCGATCCAGCAGGGCTCTCTCCGGCTTGTGGGGGTTGACGTAGCATACCACCGGCTGCTGCCGGTCGAACGCCTGCTTGAGCCGCTCATAGGTGGCCCGCTGCCACTTGCCGATGTTGTCGCTGCCCCCGATGAGGCTCACCCGGTCGCCTTTGTATTCCCGTCCCTCAAACGTGTAGACATAGCTGCAGACGACACGGTCGGTTTCGTCGCTCTCCATCTTCACGAACACGATTTCGGCCGGCGTCTCAGCCCAGCTCCGGGCCGCGTAGTAATGGACGATCATGCGAGCACAGAGGAACGCCATGACGCATCCAACGGCAAAGAACGGCAGGCCGAATAGCGAGAGTCCCCAGCGGCGTTTCTTGGAGAGCGACGCGTGCTTCGTTTTCTGTTCCATGGTATGGGCTTTCATGCCGGGTTCTGGCGGCGGAAATAGTAGCTCCGCGTTCTCGATCTAGGTATTGCCGCTGTGGGAGAGAAGCCGACGGTGCCGCAATCGACTCCGTCAACGAGGCTCTTCCTCCCCGAGCAACAGGCGAGCCGGAACACATGGGAGAAGACGATCATGATCCCTGGAGATTACAGCGGAATAGGAGCGTCTCGCAAGCTTGGCCGGAGCTGGGCATTCCCGCGAGCGGTGACGGCCTGCATTCGCCGACAGCACCCCGACGCCAGGCCAGAGAAAGTGATCCGCCTCGACTACGCGCGGATGGCTGTAGACCGCCCCTGGAAGCCATGCCGTGAGTGGAGCCGAGGTCCTCGCCTACACCACGGCGCACACCTTCCGAGCAGCATCGGTCAGATCGTCAGCTGCGGTTAAGCGGGGGACCTGAGCTGCTCTCAGGATCTGCCGGGCACGATCCGCGTTGGTGCCTTCCAGCCGGACGACCACGGGGACGTGAAAACCGACCTCGCGGGCGGCGGCCACCAGCGCCTCCGCGATCAGATCGCACTTCGCGATCCCGCCGAAGATGTTCACCAGCACGCCTTTGACCTTGCGATCGGCCAGCAGAATGCGGAACGCCTCAAACGCTCCCTCCGCCGTTACGCTGCCGCCGACGTCGAGGAAGTTGGCCGGCGCTCCGCCGTGCAGCTTGACCAGGTCCATGGTGGCCATCGCTAACCCCGCGCCGTTGACCAGGCACCCGATGTTGCCGTCCAGGGCGATGTAGGACAGTCCGGCGGCCTTGGCCCGAATCTCGGCCGGATCCTCCTCGCTCGGGTCGTGCAGGGCTTCGATCTCCGGATGACGATACAGGGCGTTGTCATCGAAGCTGAGCTTGGCGTCGATGGCCAGCAGCTCGCCACCCTTGGTCAGCACGAGAGGATTGATCTCGGCCAGCGTCGCATCGTACTTGAAGAACACCCTGGCCAGGCCCTCGACAATTCTGCCGGCCACCTTGACCTCGTCCTTGCCGGTCAGACCAAGTCCGGCGGTCAGCCGACGCACCTGGAAGGGTAGGATGCCTAGGTGGGGATGGAGCCAATCCTTGACGATGGCCTCCGGATGGCGGACGGCCACCTCCTCAATCTCGACGCCGCCCTCGCGGCTGGCCATCATCACCGGGCACCGCCGGCCGCGGTCGATGACCATGCCAACGTAGTACTCGCGGGCAATGTCCACCGCCGCCGCAACCAGCAGTTTGCGGACCAGCACGCCGTCCGGCCCCGTCTGCCGGCTGACCATGCGATGAGTGAGCATGAACTCGGCCGCCGCTCGTACCTCCCCAGCGTCCTTGCACAAGGTCACGAAACCGGCCTTGCCGCGCCCCCCGGCCAAGACCTGGGCCTTCACCACCACCCGCCCGTCCATCCGACCGTGGGCCGCCACCGCTTGCTCGACGGTCTCAGCCAACTCGGCCGAGGAAACCGGCACGCCTGCATCGGTCAACAACTGACGTGACTGGTATTCGTGAATCCTCATTCGCCTCCCGCCTGGGACGGTGATGTCCGCGGGTGAGTATATGCTTCCGGGGTGAGACAGCCAAGGCGGTGGCCTCCCTATGGGGGCTGTCCAAACAAGCGCCGCGGGATACAATCGTCCCCCGTGCAGCGAGGGGCGAGGCTCGGCGTGCCAGAAGTGCCTGCCGCAGCCGCACAGGAGATACGGTACGTGAAGATCGCTCTGGCCCAGATCAACCCGATAGTCGGCGATATCGTCGGCAACAGTCAGAAGATCATCGACTCCATCTCGCGAGCCCGGCAGGCCGGGGCGTCGCTGGCGGTCTTCCCCGAACTGTCGGTAGTGGGCTACCCGCCGCGCGACCTCCTGCTCAGGCCTCGCTTCGTGCAGGCCAACGTCGAGGCCGTGCAGCGAATCGCCGAATCCTGTATCGGAATCGCCGCCCTGATCGGCTTCGTCGAAACAAGCACCAACCCGGTCGGCCGCCGGTTGCGGAACGCCGCCGCCTACTGTGCCGATGGCAGAGTGCAGGCCGTCCGCCATAAGTCGCTCCTGCCGACCTACGATGTCTTCGACGAGCAGCGGTACTTCGAGCCCGGACCGGAAGTTGCCCTCATCCAGCATGCCGGCATACCGGTCGGCGTGAGCATCTGCGAAGACCTGTGGAACGACGATCAGTTCATCGCCCGACGGCTCTACCAGCGCGACCCGGTCGGCCAACTCGCCGCGGCCGGCGCCAAGGCGCTCGTCAACATGAGCGCATCGCCCTTCGAGCAGGGAAAACACCCCTTCCGAACCCGCCTTTTCGGTGGCCAGGCCCGCAAGCATCACCTGCCCTTGGTCTTCGTCAACCAGGTCGGCGGCAACGACGAACTGATCTTCGATGGGGCATCGACCGTCTTCGGCCCCGACGGCCAGGTCATGGCCCAGGCACGCCCGTTCGAGGAGGATCTGCTAATCGTCGATCTGACCGCCCCAGGCGCAACACGAACCGAGATCTATCCCGATGAGATCGCCTCGATACACGATGCCCTTACGCTCGGCACGCGCGACTACGTCCTTAAATGCGGATTCAAGCATGTCCTCCTCGGCCTGTCCGGCGGCATCGACTCCGCCGTGACTGCCGCATTGGCGGTGGCCGCGCTCGGCCCCGGAGGCGTGACCGGCGTGGCTATGCCCTCACGATACAGCAGCAGTCACAGCAAGAGCGACGCCGAAATCCTGGCTCACAACCTGGGTATCGAGTTCAAGATGATCCCCATCACCCCGATGCACGAAACATTCGAAACCCACCTCACGCCACATTTCGCTGGCCGAGCACCCGATGTCACCGAGGAGAATATCCAGGCCCGGGTCCGCGGCGGGATCCTCATGGCTCTCTCGAACAAGTTCGGCTGGCTGCTGCTGACCACGGGTAACAAGAGTGAACTGGCGGTCGGCTACTGCACGCTCTACGGCGATATGTGCGGCGGGCTGGCGGTCATCAGCGACGTGCCCAAGATGATGGTCTATAGACTGGCCGAATACATCAACCAGCGAGCAGGGCGGGAACTCATCCCCCGAGGCAGTATCACCAAGCCGCCGTCGGCCGAGCTGCGCCCAGACCAGACCGACCAGGACAGCCTGCCACCATACGAAACCCTTGATGCAATCCTGGATCTCTACATCCGCGAAGAAAAGAGCCCCGACCAGATCGTCGCCGCCGGCTTTGAGCCTCAGACCGTCCAGCGGGTCATTCGACTCATCGACATGAACGAGTACAAGCGCAAACAGGCCGCCCTCGGCCTCAAAGTCACCAGCCGAGCCTTCGGCGTCGGACGCCGGATACCGATCGCTGCACGCTTCAGGTACTGACCGGAACGATCGGCAGGGCGGACAGCACCACCGTGCGGGTTCGATTCCCTGCAACCGCCCTTTGGCGGCCTACACGTTGATGCGATCAGGACCAGGGGCGACCACACGCCCCCACAACTCGGTCAGCCCTGACTCGCAGGCCCAGACCCGCCCATGTGAGCATCGGCTAGGCTGATTCTATATATTAGTATATCTGATTCATGTTTTTGTTTGACATTAGCGATATTTATGATAGGATACCACAGGCATGTACTTCGAAGCCGTGAAGATCTTCTGCGACGTCGTCCGGCTGAACAGCTTCTCCCGAGCTGCAGCCCTCAACCGCATTTCCCAATCCGCCGTGAGTCAGAACGTCCTGCAACTGGAGAAAGGCCTGGGAGTACAGCTCCTGGATCGCTCCAAACGACCTTTCCAGCTGACCCCGGAGGGCAAAGTGTATTTCGAGGGCTGCCAGACCCTGGTGGACGAGTACGCGGCCGTCGAGGCCCGCGTCAGATCGCTCAAAAACGAGGTGGCCGGCACGGTCAGTGTGGCGGCCATCTACTCGGTCGGCCTGGGCGATATGAGCCGATACGTGGCCCAGTTCGCCCATCTGTACCCCAAGGCCGAAGTGCGCCTGGCCTACTTGCACCCCCACCGGGTCCAGGAAGGTGTGGAAACCGGCGACTTCGACCTGGGCTTGGTGTCGTATCCCACGATCGGCCGCGATCTCGTGGCCCTGCCGTGGCGAGACGAGCCGATGGTCGTCGTCTGCCGACCGCAACACCGCCTGGCCGGTCACAGGGAGGCTCGGGCGGCGGACCTGCGCGGCGAGCGGTTCGTCGCCTTCGCCGACAACCTCGTGATCCGCAAAGAGATCGACCGACGGCTCGCCAAGCACGGCTGTCAGCTGAACGTGGTCATGGCCTTCGATAACGTCGAGACCATCAAGCGGGCAGTCGAGATCGGTGAGGGAATCGCGATCCTGCCGGAACCCACCGTCCAGGCGGAACTCTCCGCAGGGGTCCTGGTGGCCGTGCCGCTGGTGGAGCCCGTCATGGTCCGACCGATGGGGATCATTCACGCCAAACGAGTGCTTTCACGCACCGCCCAGGTGTTCATCGATCTGATCCGGGGTGGCGTGCCCCAGACCGCGGAGCGCCCGACCGAACCGCCGTCCAGCCCATGTGCCGCCAAGGTCGAAGGGACAACCAGTTCTACCGCTGCCGGACCCGTTCGGAACCGGCGGCGATCGAAAACGAAAGAGAAGGTCTGACCTATGGAGCCGTATCAGCGTCTTGCGGAGATGGGTCTCTACGAGCCGTCCACCGAGCGGGCGGCCTGCGGCGTCGGCTTCATCGCCAGCCTGAACGGCGTCCGCTCGCATGACATCGTCCATCGTGCCCTCGAGATCCTTGTCCACCTTGAGCATCGCGGGGCCTGCAGCTGTGATCCCGACACCGGCGACGGGGCGGGCATTCTCATTCAGACCCCTCATGAGTTCTTGAGGGATGCCGCGGGCGGGGTAGGCATTCGGCTGCCGGATCCGCATGAGTACGGCACGGGCTTGGTGTTCCTGCCTTCCGATCTCCACCAGCGGGCCCAATGCGAGGAGGTCTTCGAGGCCGTCATCGCCCGGGAAGGCCAGCAGTTGCTCGGGTGGCGCGACGTACCACACAACAGCGAGGTGATCGGCCCCATCGCCCGAGCGGTCGAGCCGGTCGTTCGGCAGATCTTCATCAGCCGCGGCCGGGGCGTCGACCGCGACGAGGCTTTCGAACGCAAACTCTACGTGATCCGCAAGGTCATGGAAGCCTGGGCCCGCTCGTCGGGCTTGAGCCAGGCCCGGTTCTTCTACGTGCTGAGCCTCTCCCACCGCACGCTGAACTACAAGGGATTGCTCCTCGCCCCTCAGATCGAGAAGTACTATCAGGATCTGAGCGACCCGGGAATGACCTCGGCTATCGCCCTCGTCCATCAGCGCTACAGCACCAACACCTTCCCGACCTGGGACCTGGCTCAGCCCTTCCGCTTCCTTTGCCACAACGGCGAGATCAACACCCTTCGCGGGAACATCAACTGGATGCACGCCCGCGAGAAGCTGTTCAAGTCCCCCGTGTTCGGCGAGGACATGGCCAAGATCCTGCCGATCAGCACGCCGGGAGCCAGCGATTCGGCCATTCTCGACAACGCGATCGAACTGCTCTACCATACCGGCCGCTCGCTGCCGCACTGCATCGCCATGCTCATCCCCGAGGCGTGGCAGAACCACAAGACGATGAGCGATGCCAAGCGTGCCTTCTACGAGTATCACTCCTGTCTCATGGAGCCGTGGGACGGGCCGGCCTCAATCGCTTTCACCGACGGCAAGGTCGTCGGCGCCGTCCTGGACCGCAACGGGCTCCGGCCGTCGCGGTACATGGTCACCAGTGACGGCGACGTGATCATGTCCTCCGAAACCGGGGTTCTAGAGGTAGACCCGGCCGACGTGGTCCTCAAGGGCAGGCTTGAGCCCGGCCGCATGCTCCTGGTCGATACCGACGGCGAGCGAATCGTGCCGGACGAGGAAATCAAGGAGCAACTCGCCGCCCGCAAACCCTACCGCAAGTGGCTCAGCGCGAACCTGGTGAGCTTGGCAGACCAGCCCGGCCTGTCCAAGGCCGGCGGCAGACATGAGGCGGTTCACCTGCCCAGGGAAAGGGGGTCTCTTCAGAAGCTCCAACGCGCGTTCGGGTACACCGCCGAGGACCTCCGCCTGATTATCACCCCAATGGCCAACGACGGCATCGAGCCGGTCGGATCAATGGGCACGGACACGCCGCTGGCAGTCTTCAGCAACAAGGCACCGCTCCTCTACAACTACTTCAAGCAGCTCTTTGCCCAGGTCACCAACCCGCCGCTCGACGCTATCCGCGAGGAGCTCGTGACCTCGAGCATCACCGATCTCGGCGGCGAACAAGACCTGTTCGAAGAAACACCGCTGCATTGCCGCCAGTTACGCGTCGAGCAGCCGGTACTCACCGACGCGGAACTCGCCGCGATCCGTAAACTGGACCAGGACGGTCTTCGTGCCATCACCCTCCCCATCCTGTTTCAGGCGGATGGCGGCGAGGCCGCCCTGCCCAAGAGCCTCGACGATCTGTTCGCCGCGGCCAGCAAGGCCATCGCCGACGGTTACACCATCCTGATACTCTCCGACCGCGGCGTATGCCGCGAGCAGGCCGCGGTGCCGGCTCTGCTGGCCGGCGCGGGACTCCATCACCATCTGATTCGCGAGGGCACGCGGACCAGGTGCGGGATCGTCATCGAGTCCGGCGAGCCGCGCGAGGTCCATCATGTTGCCCTGCTCCTGGCCTACGGCGTGGGTGCAGTCAATCCGTACCTGGCCCTGCAGACACTGGCCGACATGCACGCCCACGGAAAGCTCAATCCCGGCCTGACTCTCCAGCATGCCCGAACCCAATACATCAAGGCCCTCAACAAGGGCGTGATCAAGATCATGTCCAAGATGGGCATCTCGACACTGCAGAGCTATCGGGGCGCCCAGATCTTCGAGGCCGTGGGCCTGGCTCCCGAGGTGGTCGACCAGTACTTCACCTGGACCCCTTCCCGAATCGGCGGCATCGGGCTGGACGCCCTCGCCCGGGAGGCCTCCGCTCGTCACGCCAAGGCCTTCCCCGGCCAATGGAGGCCCGACGATGTGGATCTCGAGTCCGGCGGACAGTATCAGTGGCGCCGCCGCGGCGAGTACCACCTCACCAACCCGATGACCGTGGCCAAGCTGCAGGAGGCCGTTCGTCAGGAGAGCTGGAAGAGCTACAAGGAGTATTCCCGGCTGATCGATGACCAGAGCCGCCACTTGTGCACCCTTCGCGGACTGCTCGAGTTCAAGCCCACCAACCAGCCCGTTCCTATCGAGGAAGTCGAGCCGGCCAGGGAAATCGTCAAGCGATTCAAGACCGGGGCGATGTCCTTCGGCTCGATCTCCTTCGAAGCCCACGCCAACTTGGCCATGGCCATGAATCGCATCGGCGGAAAGAGCAACACCGGCGAGGGCGGCGAGGATCCAATCCGCTATCGACCGTTCCCGAGCCAGGACGATCGCCGTAAGGCCCTGTTGCCCCTCTCGCCGTGGACCGCCCAGAACCTCCACAACGGCGACTCGATACGGAGTTCGATCAAGCAGGTGGCCTCCGGGCGATTCGGGGTGACCAGCGAGTACCTGGTCAACGCCGACGAACTGCAGATCAAGATGGCTCAGGGAGCCAAGCCCGGCGAGGGCGGACAGCTGCCCGGCCGTAAGGTCGACGCCTGGATCGGCAAGACCCGCCATTCAACCCCCGGCGTGCAACTCATCTCCCCGCCTCCGCATCACGACATCTACTCCATCGAGGATCTGGCTCAGCTCATCTACGATCTCAAAAACGCCAACCACCGTGCCCGGATCAGCGTCAAACTGGTGGCCGAGGTCGGCGTGGGAACCGTCGCCGCCGGCGTGGCCAAGGGCAAGGCGGATCTGGTGTTGATCAGCGGGCACGACGGCGGGACCGGGGCATCGCCGTTGACCTCCATCAAGCACGCCGGCCTCCCTTGGGAGCTGGGCGTGGCCGAAACTCACCAGGTGCTGCTGGCCAATGATCTCCGCAGCCGCATCATTCTCGAGACCGATGGCCAGCTCAAGACCGGTCGGGACGTGGCCATCGCCTGCCTGCTCGGGGCCGAGGAGTTCGGTTTCGCCACCGCACCCTTGATCGCTTCCGGCTGCATCATGATGCGCAAGTGCCACCTGAACACCTGCCCGGTCGGCGTGGCTACCCAGGATCCCGAGTTGCGCAGGAAATTCGCCGGCCGGCCCGAGCACGTGATCAACTTCATGTTCTACGTGGCCGAGGAGCTGCGCGAGATCATGGCTGGACTCGGCTTCCGGACCATCAACGAGATGGTCGGGCGCTGCGATCGACTCGAGCCCAGGAAGGACGTGGATCACTGGAAAGCCAGGGAGCTCAACCTCGGTAAACTACTTCACCGACCCGAAGTCCCTGCCAGCTTCGGGACCTACTGCCAGAAGGCCCAGAAGCACCGCATCGAGGACTCGATGGATATGACCCTCCTCCTCGAAGTGGCCGGGCCCGCCATCGAGCGCGGCGAGCGAGTCTATCGCGAACTACAGATCCACAACACGGATCGCACCGCCGGGACAATCACCGGAAGCGAGATCACCCGACGGTGGGGGAGCGAAGGGCTGCCCGAGAATACCCTGCATCTCAAGTTCAGGGGCTCCGCCGGGCAGAGCTTCGCCGCTTTCATCCCTCACGGCATGACCATGGAGATCGAGGGTGATGCGAATGACGGATTCGGCAAGGGCTTGTCCGGAGGTAGGGTGATTGCCTACCCGCCCAAGCGGGCCAGCTTCGTGCCGGAGAAGAACGTGTTGATCGGCAACGTGGCTTTCTACGGGGCAACCGACGGCGAAGGTTACATTCGCGGCCTGGCTGGCGAGCGCTTCTGCGTCCGCAACAGCGGGGCGCGGGCTGTCGTCGAGGGCGTCGGCGATCACGGCTGCGAGTACATGACCGGCGGCCGGGCGGTCGTGCTCGGTCCAACCGGACGCAACTTCGCCGCGGGAATGAGCGGTGGCATCGCCTATGTGTTCGACGAGACCGGCGACTTCGCTCGCTGCCGGTGCAACCTGGAGATGGTCGAACTCGAGGCCGTGACCGCCGAAGTGGACATCACCGAGTTGAGGAGCCTGATCGAACGACACGTCCACTACACGGGCAGCACGCCCGGCCGGCGGATACTCGATCACTGGCAGGAGTGCCTGCCCCGGTTCGTCAAGATCATGCCCATCGAGTACAAACGCGTGCTCGAGGAACAGACCCGCACCACCCGACCGGCGGCCTTGTCCGAGCCCATCCGGCCCGAGGCCATCCTGGAGGTGTCCCATGGGTAAACCCACTGGCTTCCGGGAGTTCAGCCGCCAGCTGCCCGAGGAACGCCCGCCGGCCGAACGGGTCAGGGACTACCGGGAGTTCCTCGTGCCTCTTCCAGTGGTCCGGCTCAAGCAGCAGGCCGCCCGCTGCATGGATTGCGGAGTGCCGTTCTGCCACACCGGGTGCCCGCTGGGCAATGTGATCCCCGATTTCAACGACCTGGTCTATCGGGATGACTGGCGCCGAGCGATCACCACCCTGCACTCGACCAACAACTTCCCGGAGATCACCGGGCGGGTCTGCCCGGCCCCCTGCGAGGAATCCTGCGTGCTCGGAATCAGCGAGCCGCCGGTCACCATCAAGAACATCGAGGTCTCGATCATCGAGCGGGCATTCAAGGAGCGCTGGATCCGGCCTCAGCCGCCCGAAACGCGGACCGGCAAGACCGTCGCCATCGTCGGTTCCGGGCCGGCCGGCCTGGCCGCCGCCCAGCAACTCAACTACGCCGGCCATCAGGTAACCGTCTTCGAGCGGGCCGATCGCATCGGTGGCCTGCTTCGGTATGGGATACCCGATTTCAAACTCGACAAGCACATCATCGATCGCCGTATCAGGATCCTCGAGGCCGAGGGCATCACCTTCAAGACCGGCGTGAACGTCGGCGTCGATGTGACCGGCGACTGCCTTCGCCGGGAGTTCAATGCCGTCGTGCTCTGCGGCGGATCCACCCGGTCCCGCGACCTGCCTATCCCAGGACGCGAACTCGGCGGCGTCCATCTGGCCATGGAATTCCTCCCCCAGCAGAACAAACGCGTCGCCGGCGACATGACCGCCTGGCAAGACCAGGGCTGGTGGTTCAGCACCCACGTCCGTGACATCCTCGCCACGGACAAGCACGTGATCGTGATCGGCGGCGGCGACACCGGCTCCGACTGCGTCGGAACCTCGAACCGGCAGGGGGCCCGCAGCGTGACTCAGTTCGAACTGCTCCCTCAGCCACCCGAGAGCCGGCCGCAGAGTCAACCCTGGCCGTATTGGCCGATCAAGCTGCGGACCAGCAGCTCGCACAAGGAAGGCTGCGAACGATTCTGGAGCATCCTCACCAAACGCTTCATCGGGACGGACGGGCATGTGACTAGCCTCGAAACCGTCGACGTCGAGTGGATCTCGTCGGGGAACGGCTCCGGACCGAAGATGCGCGAGATCCCGGGCAGTGTCAGAACTTGGCCCGCGGATCTGGTGCTGCTCGCCCTGGGTTTCGTGGGCCCGGAAACCGGGGGCGTGGTCGCCCAGCTCGGCCTGGACCTGGATCCGCGCGGAAACGTCAAAGCCGACGAGACCAGCTACATGACCAGCATGCCCGGCGTCTTTGCCTGCGGCGATATGCGTCGCGGCCAGTCCCTGGTCGTCTGGGCGATCAGCGAAGGTCGCGAAGCCGCCCGATCAATTGACCAGTACCTCACGGGACAGTCACTGCTACCCACCAAGGGAGAGGGCGATCTGCCCAGAGCCTGACATGCGTGAGGAGCCTGTCTCCACCGGCGTGACGCCGACGAGTACACCTTGTTCGGGCTCCCTCCTTGGTCGCCGCTCACCGTCTCGCCGGCGCTGATTCCGGCGGCTCGTCGGTCGCGCAAAACCTGCCGGGATAGGCCCTGAGCTCGGCTCGAAAGGCGAATATCTTAAAGGTGTCGAAAGGAGTTTTTAGGAATCTCGGCTATCTGCTCCCGGAGCCTTCAGGCCCCAGCCCGGCCTGCCGATCCTCGAACTCCGCGATCTTGCGCAGACGCCGTTCGTGGCGGCCACCCTCAAAACGGGTCTTGAGCCAGACCTCGACAATCCTCCGGGTGAGCTCCTCGCCAATCAGGTCGGCGGGTAGACAGAGCACGTTGGCGTTGTTGTGCCGCCGGGCAAGTTCCGTGGTGACCTCGTCATGACAGACGGCCGCACGGATGCCCCGGACTTTGTTCGCGGAGATCGACATCCCGATCCCCGTGCCGCAGAAGAGAATGCCGGTATCAGCTTTGGCGACTTGAACAGCCTCGCACGTGGGATACGCGGCATCCGGGTAGTCAAACGCGGACGGCGAATCCGTACCACAATCCAGCACTTCATAGCCGAGCGCGGTCAGCATGCTCTTGACCTTCTCTTTGGCTTGGTATCCACGGTGGTCCGCTCCAAGAGCAACTTTCAAAGTGGTATCTCCTCCAGTTGGCGTCGTAACGCACCTTCAAGTCGATCCGCACATCGGCTGTACACCTCAGCATCGCCGCCGATCGGATCCTCGATGTTGTCATCGTCCAGCCGACGACACCGGTCCTGGGCCGAGGGCACCATGGTGATGATACTGCGAAGATGTCCGTCCGTCATGGCGAAAACATAGTCCGCCCGATGAATGAGGTCCGGAGCCAAAGCCGTGGACCGATGACCCGAAATGTCGATTCCTCGGGCCCGGAGAGCCTCGACCGCCGCCGACGAGGCCGGAGCCCCATCAAACGCCATCGTCCCCGCCGACTCAACCGCGTATCCGCGGTCGCCCAACTGGGCGTCCTTGCATCCCAGCCGTGTAGCCAACAGTCGCCGAAGCAGCCCCTCGCCCATCGCGCTCCGACACGTATTCCCGCTGCAGACGACAAGAAACGTGACCCGAGCCAGACGGCGCACCGTCCGCTCGTCGAGCACCCCCTCGCGAAGCACGGCGTAACCGATCTCCGTCACCCGAACGATGGTCGAAGCCGTGCCGTAGCGGGTCCGCCCGGCATCAATCAGCAAGTCCACCTTCCCGTCCAGGGCCCTCAAGGCCTGTTCGGCATCGACCGCAGGCGTGGCCCCTGCGGAATTCGCGCTGGCCGCAACCACCGCACCTCGCACTTCGGTCAGGAGGTCCGCGGCCGTGTGGTCGTCAGGATACCGGATGCCAATGGTCCCTTGGTAGTACAGGGCCCCAACGTGTTCGATACCACTCTCCCGGATGACCGGCGCTTGGGTCGGATCGTCCACCTGGAAAACCAGTGTCAGGGGCCCAGGCCAGGCCTTCTGAGATAGTCGCCGGCCCATCTCGCCGGGGTCAGGAACGTACTGCTCCAGCGCCGTCCGGCAGCCGATGTGCACCGTGAATGGCTTCGTTTCCTGCCGACCCTTCACGCTCCGCAGACGAGCGAGAGCCTTGGGTTCGGTGGCGCACGCGCCAATTCCGTAGACCGTCTCGGTCGGGAATACCACCAAGCCGCCAGCCGCCAAACAGGCTGCTGCCTCCCGGATCACATCCCAGTAAGCACTTGCGGCATCAGGTTTTAAGATCACCGTCGCCATCGATGTCTCGCCTGTTCGGCCTGCCGGTCTGAGGGGATGCCGCGCCAGTGTAAGCGATCCAACTCTTCGTGCAAAGGATTCGCCCGTTCACGCCGCCCCGGGGGAACCTTCGTCAGTCCCGGCGACGACCCTGTCGTTCCCGACCCCGGGCAGCTGAGCCAGTCCGAGAACCTGGGACAGAATCGCCCCGGTGATGAAGATGAGCGATAGACCGACCCGGACGGTCCACACGACCCCCTGGGCCTTGAAAGGCTCCGTGGAGTCGCTCAGCACCCGAGGCAGCTGTAGCTCCTGCTTGGTCGTCGCCCAGCGAAGGAAGCCCAGGAAACCACCCGGCGGATACCGTGTCTGGAGCTGATCCAGGAAGCCCTTCTGCACACCTTCACGCAGCCGGACCGTCTCCTCGGGACAGAGAGAACGGTACCTGAAACTTCGCCGGACTGCCTTCTGAACGTCTCCGATGATGGGATACGGCCGAAGCCCGCCGGCTCCGTACGTGTAGAGGTTGTACCCCCGTACATTGCAGTACTCGCCGAACAGGCTGGTCGCCCAGATCACCAGACTGACCGCGATACCCACTACCCACAGTGCCGGGAGAGGGAGCGGCCGGGCCGAGCGTCCAGACCGGTACATCGTCGCGCCGACCAGCAGGCAAAAGAGGAGGCAGAAGAACAGGCCGAGGTAGAAGGGCAGAGCGGCCAGCGTGGCCAACAGCCAGCCGACGGGCACCCCCAGGGTGCATCCGGCCAACAGCACGATCGGAACTCGCCCCGCTCGACGGTGGGGTACAGTGTCGGTCACAGCGTCTCCGGTACGACGAACGGCTTGCGGTATTCCGCGAAGATCATCTTGGCCGCCTCGGCATCGCCGGTAATGGTCTCGGCTCTGGCATCGACGGTCAGCTTGCGGCCAAGGACGTACTCGGTCTCCTCGAGCTTGACACCGTTGTCTTTGAGGTGCTCCTCCATGCGGCCCAGTGTTTCGTAGGCGTCCTTGTTGTCACCAAAGGCCTTGGTCTTGGGGTTGAACGGCGCCGGCTTGCCAAGTTGCTGGGATAGGCACGCCAAGTGGCACAGGGCACTCGAGTAGTGACCTTCCAGAATCTCGGCGTTGAGATCGGTCATCTTGCGGCTCTTGACCGCGGCGATGAAGTTGGCGAAGTGATCCTCGCCGCCCGGGCCGCGGGACTCGTCCACTTTGGGCAGCGGGGCCGGCTGGTTGCTGTCCTTCGGATAGAACTTCCTGTCCACAATCATCCCCGCCTCGAGGTGGAAGATGTTGCCGATCCCGGAGCCATGGAACTTCTTGGTCTCCAGGCCGCGGACCTCGAAAATGAGCTGGGTCTCGCCAAAATCCATGATCGCCATCTGCGTGTTGGGCGTCTGGCCCTGGTCCTTGTAGCCGAATCGGCCGCCGAGGCTGATGACACTCTTGGGCAAGGTCGCACCCGGAATGCCCCAGCGGGCGATGTCCATCTGATGGACACCCTGGTTGCCGATGTCGCCGTTGCCGAAGTCCCAGAACCAGTGCCAATTGTAGTGGACGAGGTTCTCATGGTAGGGCTGCTCGCGGACCGGTCCGAGCCACAGGCCGAAGTCGAGTTCCTTCGGCGGCTGGGCGATCTCCTTGAATCCGATCGAACCGCGCGGCTTGTAGCACAACGCCCGGGCAACCAGCAGCTTGCCGAGCTTGCCGCTCTTGATGACTGCGACCACGTTGGCCCATGCCGCGTCGCTGCGGCTCTGGGTGCCATGCTGGACGATCCGGTTGTACTTGCGGGCCGCATCGGCGGCCACGCGGCCTTCGTGGACATTATGGCTCATCGGCTTCTCGACGTAGACGTCCTTGCCCGCCTGGCAGGCCCAGATCGTCATCAACGCGTGCCAGTGGTTGGGCGTGGCGATCGACACCGCGTCCACGCTCTTGTCCTCGAGCACGCGGCGAACGTCCTGGACCATGACCGGAGCCTTGGCACCCTTCGCTTCAAGCTGCTTGTCCCACTTGGCGAAGAGCCGGCTGTCCGGGTCAACCAAGTAGGCCAGTTCACACTCGTTCTTCCTGCCGACGAAGGCCCCGATGTGGGAGCGGCCCCGGCCGTTCACACCCGCCACCGCCACGCGGATCCGGTCGTTGGCTCCGAGCGTTCCCTGGGCCTGGGGCGCCGCTTGCGTCGGGCGAGCCGCCGTGGATGCCATCAAACCAGCCGCCGTGACCACACCCGTCCGAATCACCTCTCGCCTTGTCCATTTCTGATTGCCCATGGTCGACGCCTCCCTCGCGTGGTTCAGTGACAGAAGCTCCCACCGATCCGGGTAACCACCCAGGATCACCAGATCCAGTCTAACCTCCCGTCGACGTGCCGTAAACGCCACGACCAACAGCATTTGACACCCTCCCGAGTCCGCTCCTACAGTGTGGACCAATCGCCCGAACAGATGGCGTGTGCGGAGCGATGCCCCCTTGGGCCATTGCCGAAGACGGAGCGAACGTGTCACGACTCGACAGGATCAAGCAGATGCTGGCGGCCGAGCCGGCCGATGTCTTCCTCAACTTCTCCCTGGCG
Organism: Phycisphaerae bacterium; assembly: GCA_018003015.1. Classification (NCBI taxonomy): domain Bacteria; kingdom Pseudomonadati; phylum Planctomycetota; class Phycisphaerae; species Phycisphaerae bacterium. The sequence goes on from JAGNEZ010000029.1 coordinate 67,534, forward strand.
ATGGAACTGGTCAAGGAGGGCCGTCAGGAAGACGCGGTGGCCCAATTCGCGCGGGTCAGCGAGCTCGACCCTGCCTACGTGCCGGCCTACTTCCAGCGGGCCAACGCCCTCGTGGCCATGGGCCGGAAGGCAGATGCCAAGGCGGTCCTGCAGCTAGGCATTGCCGCTGCTCGGAAGGCGGGTGACAAGCACGCCGCCAGCGAGATGGGGCAGATGCTGAGCCTGCTGGGGTAGCGGGCCGAAAGCCGGAGTGCCGGCTGACCGAAGTCGCCAGAGTTCGAAAGCCGAGGCAGGGCCTGCTCCCCGCGAACGCCGGATACGGCGGACGACCAGGACGGCCGGAGTGAAGAGCGGCCGGCACGACCCGCCAACTGGTCTGGCGGTGTTCCGCGAACGGCATCTCGAACCCGGGTTCTGACTTGTCGGCAAGCCGGGTATCTCCCTGGCGGACTTCATGGGCTGCCCGGGGCAGGAGTGGTTCCAGCCGTCCACCTCGGTGCAGGAGAATTGCGACCAGGATGTCTGGTCCGCCTTTGCATGCCTGTAGGAGCGGAGCGATGGGTTTGGGGCCAAGCCACCTGGGCGGGAGGATCCGAATCGGCGCCCAGAGGTTCATGTGGAGGTAGCCCTTCGTGGACGGACCTGAAGGCCTGTCATCCGCTGGTTCAACTGCTCCGCACGCCCGCGAGGTGACCCGGCTTCGCGATGTCTCGCGGGCCCAGTGGAAGTCCGGGCTGGCTGCCTGGCTGGGGTGGCTGTTTGACGGCTTGGACATGCACCTCTATACGCTGGTGGCGCTCCCGTTCGTGGCGGAATTGCTGACCACGCCAGGGACGGATCCGCGGGTCAAGGAGTACGGCTCGTGGATTCAGGCCTCCTTCCTGGTCGGCTGGGCGCTGGGGGGCGGCTTCTTCGGGCGGGTTGGTGATCGGCTCGGTCGCACGCGGGCCCTGGTGCTGACCATTCTGACCTATGCGTTGTTCACCGGCCTGTCCTTCTTCGCCCAGACCTGGTGGCACCTGTTCATCTTCCGCTTCCTGGCCGCGCTGGGGATCGGTGGCGAGTGGGCGGTGGGTGCGTCGCTGCTCTCCGAGACCTGGCCGCGCCGGTGGCGACCTTGGATGGCGGCGGTGCTGCAGACCGGCGGCAACCTGGGGATTCTCCTGGCCTGCTCGGCGTACTGGGTGGTCTCGCATCTCGCTCTGCCCAACCGCAGTGTGTTCCTGGTGGGTGTATTGCCCGCGCTGATGGTTCTGTGGGTTCGCCGCTCGGTGCCCGAGTCGGACGAGTGGCATCAGGCCGCAACGCAGCGGGCTGGCCGGGCGCCCGGGGTCGCCAGCCTGTTCCGCGGCGACATTCGCCGGACCACGCTGCTGGCGATGGCCGTCTGTGCGGCCGCGCTGACCGGTCATTGGGCTTTCCTGTTCTGGTCTACGCAGCATCTGCGCGGCCTGCTGGACCGCGCGGGCTGGCCCGCCTCGGAGGTCGGGGCCCAGGTGAGTGAAGCGTTCATGCTGGTGATCGGGGTGTCGATCGGCGGCAACTTCCTGGCCGCGGCCCTCGCCCGGCGAGTGGGCTTTCGGCGAGCGATCGCCCTGTGGTGTGTGGCCTACTTCTGCTGCCTGACCGTGTGCTATGGTGTCCCGCGCGATCCTGACGGCCTGTTGTACTTCCTGGCGGCGATCGGTGTCTGTCACGGGGTATTCGCCCTGTTCACCATGTACCTGCCGCCGCTCTTTCCGACGCTGCTGCGGACGACCGGGGCGGGGTTCTGCTTCAACATCGGCCGCATCGTGGCTGCCTTCGGCACGGTCTTCTTCGGCCTGTTTGCCAAGGTGGGCGACTACCGCCTTGCCCTGTTGTACGCCGCGTTCCTGTTCATCCCCGCCGGGGCGATCGCCCTGTTCCTGCCGGAGAATCCGGCTCCTCGGGATCGGGGTGCTTCTTGATCAGATCGCGTCGGCTGAAGTGGGAACGTTGGGGATGCCGCCGATGCTGTTCCTGATAGAGTTCATAGCCTCCAACCAGATAGGGATTACAGATCCGGACGAGACGGACGAGTACCCGGACTGGATCGAGATCGACAGCCCGGGTGACCTGGGGCCCGGGCGTGGTATGATGGGCTTGCGGGCGGCCTCGGCGGCACCGAGCCGAGGGGGGGGCGCCTTGCGAGGAGCCCTGCCGCCATGGTGAACACCGGCGAGCCGTCCGATTCACGGCCATTGTTGCCTCCTTGCGATCATGCTCCGGCGCGATATACGGGGCCGGGTCCGGAGGAGATTCTCGCGTTGCGTCGCGACTATCTTGGTCCGGGCGTGTTCACCTACTACCGCCGGCCGCTGTGCATCGTCGAGGGCCACCTGCAGTACGTGTGGGACGACGCCGGCTGTCGCTATCTTGACGCGGTAGGGGGGATTGCCAGCATCAGCGTAGGGCATTGCCACCCGCAGGTTACTGCAGCCGCCAGCGAGCAGCTTGGGCGGCTGGTTCACACGACGACGCTCTACCTTCACCCGACGGTTGTGGCCCTGGCCCGGGTGCTGGCCGCGCACATGCCCGACGGTTCCGGTCTGCAGGCGGCCACCTTCGCGAATTCCGGGAGCGAGGCCAACGATCTGGCCACGATGATGGCTCGGCTGCACACGGGCCGTTCGCAGGTACTGGCCTTGCAGAATGGCTACCACGGCGGGACGCAGACGACGATGGCGTTCACCGCCTTGGGGACCTGGCGGTTTCCGCTTCCGACGCCGCAGGATGTTGCCTTCTGTTCGCCGGGCTATTGTTATCGTTGTCCGTTTGGCCTGAGCCATCCCGGCTGCGATCTGAAGTGTGCCCGCGGCGTGGAGGACACGATTCGTTACGAGACGTGTGGGGAGGTGGCCTGCTTCATTGCCGAGGCGCTCCAGGGTGTCGGCGGGGTGGTGGTGCCGCCGCCGGGTTACTTCCAGATCGTGTATGACATTGTTCGCCGGCACGGTGGTTTGTGCATTGCCGACGAAGTCCAGGCCGGGCTGGGTCGCACCGGGCGGCACTTCTGGGCGTTTGAGAACTGGGGCGTGGTACCGGACATGGTGACGGTGGCTAAGGGTATCGCCAACGGGGCTCCGCTGTCCGCCTGCGTGACCCGGCCGGAGGTGGCCGCGAGCATGACACGGCGGCTGCACTTCAATACCTTTGCGGGTAACCCGGTTTCGGCGGCCCAGGGGCTGGCGGTGCTTCGGACGATCGAGGAGGAGGGTCTGCGTGAGAACGCCGAGGGCGTGGGGGCCTACTTGAAGGAGGGCCTGCTGGCGCTGCAGGAGCGATGCGCGCTGATCGGCGAAGTTCGGGGCATGGGGTTGATCATCGGGATTGAGCTGGTCAAGGATCGGGTCACCAAGGAGCCGGCGGGCATGGAGGCGGCCGAGGTGTGCGAGCGGGCCAGGGACCGCGGTTTGCTGGTGGGCAGAAGCGGGCTATCTGGTAATGTGTTGCGTCTGACTCCGCCGCTGTGCCTTACCCGTGACGACGCGGAGTTTGTGGTTGGCTGCCTGGCCGAGTGCCTGGCGGGGCTTGGTGGCTGAAAACCGTCTGGCGAAACGAAGCCAATTGAGGGGTGGGCGGTCGGCAGTCAGGCTTTCAGAGCGCCAAACGAAGCCAATTGAGCGGTCGGCGGTCGGCGGACGGCGGACAGCAGTCAGAGACTATGAGCGTGCCCTCCCGGGCGGGGGAGGCTATCGGGATTTCAAAGAGCTGGGAGGCGGACCGCAGGGATCGTCCTCCATACTCACAACACTTGTCCTGTCCCGGACCCGGAGAAGCAGCAGCGATCAGCAAGTCCGAGCCGAAATAAACGGTGTACCGTTATCCGAGTAACTGTTTGCCGTCCGGTGGTCGGTTGGTCACGACGTGTTGATCAGGCTCGAAATAAACGGACCTGTCCCGTTATCCGAGCGGTCGGACGGCTTAAGAATGAACCTGACACTCTTTTGGGGTCAGCGGGGGAGGAGTCCGTTGTCTTGGAGGTAAGCGAGGACGTTCGCGGCCGCTTCCTGGGGGGTGGTTTGGTGGTTGGCGAGGACGAGTTCCGGCTTGAGTGGAGCCTCGTAGGGGTCGTCCACGCCGGTGAAGCCCATGCCCTTGCCGGCGGCCAGGGCGGCGCGGGCTTTCTTGTAGAGGCCCTTGGGATCGCGTTGTTCGCAGATTTCGATGGGGACGTCGACGAAGACCTCGATGAAGGGCAGGCCGGCTTGCTCGTGGATATTCCGGGCCAAGTCGCGGTCCTTACGGTAGGGGCTGATGAAACTGGTCAGGGAGAACAACCCGGCGTCGGCGAAGAGCTTGGTGACCTCGCCGATTCGGCGGATGTTCTCTTCGCGGTCGGAAGCGGAAAAGCCCAGGTTCTTGTTGAGTCCGTGGCGGATGTTGTCTCCATCGAGGACGTAAGCCAGCCGGCCGGAAGCGATCAGGGCGTGCTCGACGGTGTAGGCGATGGTGCTCTTGCCGCACCCGCTCAAGCCGGTGAACCAGATGGTGGCGCCCTTCTGGCCGAGGAGCTTGTGGCGATCTTCGCGGCCGACGTGTCCCTCATGCCAGGTGATGTTGGTTGCCTTGATCTCGGTCATTCCGTTTGCTCCTCGTGCCGTGTTTGGATGGGCCGCTCCTGGAGGGGCCGCTTGTTTGACGGAAGGGCGATACTATAGGGAGGGTGGGCGGCAGACTCAAGCCGGGCGGGCGTCGAGGGTGACGAGGTGGAGAGGGTGGGGGATGATGGAGGCCTGGATGAGCTCAGTTCTGGTCCGCCCGAAGGGTAGTTGGCCGGACGAGGCCCTGGGGTGGTGGGTCATACGCGGGGTTCTGGTTGCTTGTTTCCGAGTTCCCAGGAAGGGATCATGGCGGCCATGAGGCAGGCGAAATCGGGGAAGCGTGTCGGCTATGGCGGGCGGCAGCGACCTCGCTATGTGCTCGGGCTGATGGCCGGGACGAGTGGCGACGGTATTGACGCGGTGTGCGTTCGGATTGACGGACATGGCGAGGACATGCGGGTGCGGCTGGTGCGTCATGATCACCGGCCGTTCGCGGCGGCTCTTCGGCGGCGGTTGATGGCGGTCATGGCTCCAGCGGTGGCGCGTACGGAGGAGATTGCCCGGCTTCATGCGGAGTTGGGTGAGGCTTTTGGCGTGGCCGCTCGCAAGGCGATCGAGGCGTGTGATCGGAAGTGGCGTCCGACGCTGATCGGGCTGGCTGGCCAGACGGTATGTCATCTTCCCGGGGCGCGGCCGGGTAGGACGGTCACGCTGCAGCTGGGTGATGCCTCGCGGGTGGCGGCTCGAAGCGGGTTGGTGACGATATCGGACTTTCGGCAGGGGGATGTGGCGGCTGGCGGCCAGGGGGCGCCGCTGGTGCCTTGGACCGACTGGGTGTTGTTTCGGGATCGTGACAGGCCTCGGATCATTCAGAACATTGGAGGGGTGGCCAACCTGACCTGGTTGCCGCCGGGTGCGAGGGCCGAGGATGTGGTAGCGTTTGACACTGGGCCGGGCAACATGATCGTGGATGGTCTAGTGGCCCGGGTGACGGGTGGCCGGGAGCGGATGGATCGGGATGGTCGGTGGGCGGCTCGCGGGCGGGTTCTGGGGGGGGTATTGGAGCGTTGGCTGGGTCATCCGTTTCTGGCCCGGCGGCCGCCGAAGACGACGGGGCGGGAGGAGTTTGGCCGCGGGTTTGTGGAGGCCGAGTTGGGGCGGTTGCGTCGGGCGAGCTCGGTGCCGGAGGATTGGGTTGCGACGGCGACGGCGTTGACCGCCCGGACCATCGCGGAGGCCTGTCGGGACTGTGTTTGGTCATGGTTGAGGGGTGGTGGTATTCGGCCGACTGCTGGCGACGTGGAGCGATGCGGCCTGGAGGTGATCGTGAGTGGTGGAGGCGCGAAAAACCCTGTATTGATGGGCTTTTTGGCGGAGGAGCTGAGCGGGTGCCCTATTAACCCTATTGACTCCTATGGAATCCCGAGTCAGTCAAAAGAAGGTATTAGCTTCGCCATGCTGGCTGCGGCGCGAGTGGATGGGATTGCGGCGAACCTGCCGGGGGTGACTGGAGCTTGGGGGCGGGCGGTGATGGGGGTGATCTGTGTGCCGCCGTTTTTTGGGGGATGCACCGATCGCGGTGTGGGCCGGCGGAGTTGACTGGCCG
>JAGNEZ010000030.1 GCA_018003015.1 Phycisphaerae bacterium
CAAACTCCCGCATGGTCGCGTCGCGCCAGCCGTCGGCCCAGCGGACGAACCAGTCGCGGGCCTCGGGGTTGCCGCGCCAAGCCTCCCAGAGGAAATGCTTCATCGTACGCCCGTTATAGCCGCTGTCGCCGCCGCCCAGCGGCGTCCGATCAACCCGGCCCTCGCCATACCATGACGACTGGAAGCGGGGATAACCGCGGGCGTCGATGCCCATGAACTTCTCTTTGATCGTCTTGGATGTCCGGAGATTGCGTTCGACCCACAGCGGGTCGCCGTACCGAACGAATAGAAGACCCGGCAGCACGTCGGCCGACGGTTCGGATGAGTGTTCGACATCGCCCATCCCCGCGTAGCCGTCGTAGATCAACTCGTGATCCCAAATGCCACGGGCTAGATTCTGGATGCCCGTCCGAGCCGTTTCGGCCGCGCTCGAGATCGCGGATACCTGCATCCATGTGCGCATCATCTCGCAATCGTCGCCGTAACCGCCGCCGAAACCGCCCTCACGATCCTGCCGCTCGGTGATGAAATGACGCATGAACTCCACTTGCCGAGCGTAGGCCTCGCGCAGATAAGCCGCCCATGCCGGGTGTTTGGTGGTATCGGCGTTGTACTGCTCGCCCCAGGGGATCCTGTCACCCGTATACTGTCGCAAGATGACGTGGTCAGGCCACATCTGCTTGAGCTCTTCCATCCAGGACTTCGCCTCGGCCATGACGTTCCGATTTCCAGCTTCAGCACCGTCCCAGTAGCGATACCGGGCCTGATAGAGTCGCGATTTGTAGTAGAACGGGTTGTTCTTCGCGCCCAGCTTGCGGAGCCGGACGGCCGCCACCATCGCCGCGCCGCTGCGCTGCATGTGGAACGACGCAAACCACTTGGCAAGCAAGGCGTATTGGGCCAGCACCTCATCGCCGGGCTGTCTGGCCGAAGCCGCCTCAAAGGCCGTCGCCAGAACCTTGAATTCCGGATGCCTGTATTTCTCCATGTAAGCCAGATCACCCCGCACATAGGCTTGGCCAAGCAGCCCGACCAGCGTATCGCCCATGGCCCGGAACTGCATGAGGGCCTCATCCAACCGGCCTGTGTTGAATGTGGTCACGGCAGCGTCCACGGCCGGCGAGCCGGAACCGCGGCGGACGACGAGTTGGCGGCCTTCGCGGTACAACGGCCCGTCGGAGATTCCGACCAGTGTCTTGGGGGCGTCCGGGTGTGGCGTAGTACGCTCGTAAACCTCGACGTTGTCCACTTCCAGGCCTGTCCAGCCCAGCACGCCAGCCACGTCGAACCCTGGCCCTCCAAGCGGATCGTCGACCCGCACATCGAATAACTTGGTGCCGTTGACCGCGTAGGAAATCCGCCTGCCCTCCTTCTGAGCGATGCAGTGGTACTCTCTTCCTTGCTCAATCAGGAATGGCGGATGGTGATCTTCAAAGCGAACGCCCGGCCCGACCAGATGATTGGCCGCGTTGTTCTGGGCGCCGAAGCCGAGGAGATACCCGGTCCCCACCTCGCCGCCGCAGAAGGTCACCGACATGTCGCACGGCGGGATGCCCTCGATCGCCCAACCATCGAACTCCAGGCGGATGTCGGGCTTGAAGCTATGGTTGATCTGGGCGTTGACGACGCCGATCAGCCGCAGCCTGCCGCTGATGATGGACATGCCCGGGTTCGGCTTCCAGTCGGGCCCGACTTCCGTCCGGTCGAAATGATCCTGAAAGACCAGCTTCCATTGCGTCTCCTCGGCCGCGGAGAAGATCGACAACAGCAAGTGCAGACAACCGACAAGAGCGAACCGTCTCATCTTTCTGCCTCGTGCTTGGAGGCGTCCAACATGAAAGAACTCCACCGCGCCGATGCGTCCTGCCCCCGTCTACCTTCGTGGGAACACCCGGAGCGGCCGCGCAGCCGCTCGCCGAGGGCCGGGACGACCACCTGTTCGCAGTAGGAGGTCTCACGTCGAATTCCCGCGTGCCCGGCGTCGGCTGATGCTATGCTATCCGAATCGCGCGTTCAACCGGATTCCGGATCGAAATGGAGAACGATATCGAGAGTGGTCATGACACGGCGTTCCTGGCCATTTGGAGGGGCCTTCGGCGACGACGCCCAGCTCGAAAAAATGGCGTTCCTGAGAAGAGACGGGCACAGCTTCAGAAGGGGTGACTTCCGCCTGATTTGCCGTGTCGCAACCGTGTCAAGCGTTATCCGCGGTCTGCAGGCGATATCCAACACCAGGCTCCGTGATGATCAAGCACGGTTGGGCAGGGTCGGGCTCAATCTTCTGGCGGAGCTGGCCAACGTAGACGCGGACGTAATGGGTCTGGTCGACATCGGCCGGCCCCCAGACTTCGCGGAGCAGGTGCTGATGCGTCACGACCTTGCCGGCGTTGAGCACCAGCACGCGAAGCAGTTCGTACTCGTTTGGGGTCAGCTTGATTTCGCGACCATCGACGCGGACCTGCCGCCTCGCCAGATCCACACACAGCCCGCCGTTGCGGAACACGGGCTCGTCCACCTCATCGGCCAGGCGGTTTCGCAGAGCCGCGCGGATTCTGGCCAATAATTCGCCCATGCCGAACGGTTTGGTCACGTAGTCGTCGGCACCGGCGTCAAGGGCCGCGATCTTGTCGGATTCACGGCCACGCACCGACAAAACGATAATCGGCACCTGCGACCATTCGCGAACGCGACGAATCACCTCCATGCCGTCGATGTCGGGAAGGCCCAGGTCCAGGATCATCACCTCCGGCCGATCGTCCGTAGCTTTGAGCAGCGCTTCGTTCCCGTTCGCCGCCTCGGTGATGGTGTAGCCGTGCGCAATAAGGCTGGTCCGCAGAAACCGTCGTATCTGCGGTTCGTCATCCACTACCAGAACTCGTGCCACCACTTCCGCCATGACGCCTCTGACATTACTGCGGTGTTGCGGGCGGGTCTTCGCTCGGCAGCGAGATCGTGATCACAAGCCCCTGACAATCAGCACGCCCGCTGGCCATGATCGCACCGCCGTGAGCCTCCACAATACCTCGGCAGATCGACAAGCCCAGGCCCGTGCCGGCCACCTGCCGATCCATCGCTCTTACACGGTAGAACTTGTCGAAGATCTGTTCAAGCTGTTCGGCTGGGACTCCGGGGCCTTCGTCCATCACCTCGATCACGTGATGTCGGTCCTGTTGTTTCGCGCGGACATCAATCGTCGTGCCCGGCGGCGAGTACTTGGCGGCGTTATCCAGGAGATTCACCAATACCTGCTCGATCAGGACGAAGTCTACCCGCACCAGCGGCATGGCCGCGGCCACCTCTACCAGCACGCAGTGCTTCGCCAACTGGCGACGAAGCCGGGCGACGGCGGAGCCGATGATGTCGCCGAGCTCAACCCAGTCGCGATTCAGTTGGAGCTTGCCCGATTCCAGCCGGGTGATGTCGAGGAGATTGCCGACAAAACGGTTGAGCCGCTCCGCTTCTTCCTGGATGGTCGCCAGGAGGTCGGCACGTGTTGGCTCGTCGTAGTCGCGACCGTACTCGCTCAGGCTGCTGGCCGATCCGACGATGGATGCCAGTGGTGTGCGCAGGTCATGTGAGATGGAAGATAGCAGTGCGGCCCGGAGTTTCTCGGTCTCGCTGACGACCCGGGCCTGTGCCATCTCCTGCCGTAGCCGCGCCCGCTCGATACCGACGGCAGCCTGGTCCGCCAGCGATTCCATCAGCCGGCGGCGCCGCGGAGAGAACTCGCCGGACTCGGACGCGAACTGAACGCCCATCACACCGACGGCTGTCTGGCCTGTCGTCAGCGGCAGAAACGTCCACGCAACGCCGGGCAGAGTGTCCGAACCGCGCCCGGTGGGCTGGTTGTGCTGCCAGGACCAGGTTGCCGCCGCTCGCTCATGCTCGGTGAGAGTCGTGGTTTCGGGATCGCTCGCCGCGGGCGAGAGCTTCAACGAGGACGGCAGCAGCACAACGACGCGAGCTTGTAGAATCCCTGCAACCTGACGAACCACGGTGCGGGCAACGGCATCCGTGTCCGGGGCCGCGGCGATGGCACGGCTGAGTTCAAACAGAGCGTTGGCACGGTCTTCACGACGGCGGGCGGCTTCGGCCTGTTTATGCATTCGCGCGGCAATCTGGCTCGTGATGATGGCCACGATGAAATACACGATGAAGGCCAGCGCTTCCTGGGAACTGGCGATGGAGAACGTGTACAGCGGCCGGATGAAGAAGAAGTTGTAGATCAGGGCGCTGAGCCCACAGGCAAAGATCGACGGCCACAACCCAAGCCGCACGGCCACTGCGAGCACGCCGATCAGGAACACCATCGACAGATTGGGCAACGACAGGTGCTGCTGGAGAAACTTGGCCACAAACGCGCTCAGCACCACAATCACCGCAGCCCAGCCGAAATTCCGCACTCGGAACAAGGATTCCCGTGACGGCGTGTGCGAGGGTGTTTCAGGATGCTCGTCCTCGGCATGGATCACGTAGACGTCGATTGGGCCGCTGAGCCGAATCAAGTCGTTGACGAGAGCGCCGCGCCAGACCTCCTGCCACCACGAACGGCCGGACTTGCCAATGATGATCTCGGTGACGTTGCGCGAACGGGCGTAGCGGATCAGGTCTTCCGCCGGCCGGTTGCCGGGAAGATTGACTGCCTGCCCGCCTAATTGCTCCGCCATTCGCAGCGTCCTGGCGACCCGATCGCGATCGGCCTCTGAAGCACGTTGGTAAGCGGGGGTCTCCACGAAGACCGCCAGCCACTCGGCATTGCGACGGTCGGCTCTCCGTTTGGCGGCTCGTACCAGCCTGGCCGACGTTGGGCTGGCGCAGACGCAGACCATGATGCGGTCCTTGGCCGCCCATGGCCCCTCGATCGCCTGCGCCTTCATCCAATCCTGCATCTGCACGTCGACGCGGTCGGCCGTACGCCGCAAGGCCAGCTCGCGAAGCGCGTTCAGATTGCCGGGGCGGAAGTAGTTGTCGATCGCACGCGCGGCCTGCTCGGGAATGTAGACCTTGCCGTCCTTGAGGCGTTGAATGAGTTCCTCCGGCGGCAGGTCGATCAGCTGGATCTCGTCCGCCTCGTCGAGAATGCGATCCGGCAGCGTCTCTCGCACCTGCACGCCGGTGATGCGGACGACGGTGTCATTGAGACTCTCAAGGTGTTGGACGTTGACCGTGGTGTACACATCAATGCCGGCGGTGAGCAGTTCCTGAACATCCATGTATCGCTTGGGATGCCGGCTGCCGGGTGCGTTGGTGTGGGCCAGTTCATCGACCAGGACAAGCTGCGGCCGACGGGACAGAATCCCGTCGATGTCCATCTCGGTCAGTTGCGTACCGCGGTACTCGACGCTCGTGCGCGGAACGACCTCCAGCCCTTCGAGTAGGGCTTGGGTTTCGGCTCGACCGTGGGTCTCGACAATGCCGACCGCCACGTCGATACTCTCCCGCCGGCGTGCTCGCGCCGCCTGCAGCATCGCATAGGTCTTGCCGACTCCCGGAGCCGCGCCCAGGAACACCTTCAATCGGCCGCGCTGCGACCGCTGGGTCATCGCCAGCAAGGCATCGGCCGACGGGCGTCGTTCCTGATCTGTGTGAGAGTCGCCCACGTACGCACCTGGCTTTCCATAGCCATTTTACCTCGATTGGCCTGACGGTTGGAGCCTGTCAAGGGCCATGTTCAGTTCGAGTACGTTGATGCGAGGCTCGCCCAACAGGCCAAGCTGTCGGGGTTCCGTGTATTGCCGCACCAGAGCCTCCAATTGGTCTGTCGGCGTGGAACGGGCCCGGGCAACACGGGGAATCTGAAAAGCTGCCGCCGCCGGAGAGATGTGCGGGTCCAGCCCACTTCCTGAGGTGGTCACAAGCTCGACCGGCACCGATTGACCGGGGTTTTCGGCCCGCAGCCCCTCAGCGTATGCCCGCACCCGATCCACCAGAGCCTTGTTGGTCGGCCCTAGATTCGATCCGCCCGACACCATCGCGTCATAACCACTGCCGGCTGCCGATGGACGTGGGTGGAAGTACCGCGGAGAACTGAAAGCCTGGCCGATCAGCTCCGAACCGATGATGCGATCGCCGTCCTTGAGCAGGCTTCCGGTGGCCTGGTGGCGAAACACGGTCTGAGCGATGGCTGTGACCACGAGCGGATACAGGATGCCAGTGATGATGGTCATGATGACGAGCATCACCACTGCCGGTCTGATCTGATTGAACATGACGGCGCTCCAGCCAAACTGGCTATGCCAGGTGCATTGCGGTAATCACGAGGTCGATGATCTTGATGCCGACGAACGGCGCGATCACGCCTCCAAGTCCATAGATCAGCAGGTTGCGACGCAGCATGGCCGCCGCACTGAGCGGTCGATACGCCACGCCGCGGAGGGCTAGCGGGATCAGTGCTATGATGATCAGCGCGTTGAAGATCACCGCCGAGAGAAGCGCGCTTTGCGGCGCGGCCAGATGCATCAGATTCAGCCGGTTCAGCTCCGGGTACGTCGCAGCGAACATGGCCGGGATGATCGCGAAGTACTTGGCTACGTCGTTGGCGATGCTGAACGTGGTCAGCGACCCGCGCGTGATGAGCAACTGCTTGCCGATGGCAACGATCTCGATCAGCTTGGTCGGATTGCTGTCGAGGTCGACCATGTTGCCGGCCTCCTTGGCAGCCGACGTGCCGGTGTTCATCGCTACGGCCACGTCGGCTTGGGCTAACGCGGGGGCGTCGTTCGTTCCGTCGCCGCACATCGCGACCATCTTGCCCTTGGCCTGCTCCGCGCGGATCAAGGCCAGCTTGGCTTCAGGCGTGGCTTGGGCCAGGAAATCGTCCACGCCGGCCTCGGCCGCGATGGCGGCGGCGGTCAGCGGGTTATCGCCGGTGATCATCACGGTACGGATGCCCATGCGGCGCATTTCGGCAAAGCGTTCCTTCGTGCCGCCTTTGATGACGTCCTTCAGAAAGATGACACCCATCACTTGTGCGTTCGATGCCACCACCAGAGGTGTGCCACCCGCACGAGCAACATCATCGACGATCTGGCGCACCTCGGCGGGAAACACCCCGCCTCCGGCCTTCACCCACTCCTCGACCGCCTCGGCAGCCCCTTTTCGGATCTGGGCCAAGGGCATGTTGATTCCGCTCATCCGGGTCTGGGCGGTGAACGGGACGAATGCCCCCTGGAGTTCCCACAGATCGCGAGCACGAAGCCCGTATTGCTCTTTGGCATGCACGACGATACTACGGCCCTCCGGCGTCTCGTCAGCGAGTGAGGCGAGTTGAGCCACATCCGCGAGTTGATGGGCGGTGACGCCCGGGGCCGGAACGAACTCACTCGCCTGTCGGTTCCCCAGCGTGATCGTGCCCGTCTTGTCGAGCAGAAGCGTATCCACGTCGCCCGCGGCCTCGACCGCCCGGCCCGACATGGCAAGGACGTTATGCTGGACCAGCCGGTCCATGCCCGCGATGCCAATGGCCGAAAGCAATCCACCAATGGTCGTCGGAATGAGTGTTACCAGCAACGCGATCAGCACCGTGACCGAGACCGTACCACCCGCGTACTTCGCGAACGGCTCGATCGTGCTGGTGGTCATGAGGAACACGATGGTCAGGCCGACGAGCAGAATCCCCAGGGCGATCTCGTTGGGTGTCTTGGATCGCTTGGCGCCTTCGACCAGGGCGATCATGCGATCCAGAAACGTCTCTCCCGGTTGTGACGTGATCTTCACGCGAATCCAGTCGGAGAGGACCTTCGTGCCGCCGGTGACCGCGGAACGGTCGCCGCCGCTCTCGCGGATGACCGGGGCCGACTCACCGGTAATGGCAGATTCATCGACGAAGGCAATACCCTCGACCACGTCGCCATCACCGGGGATGATGTCCCCGGCCTCAACCAGAACGATGTCACCTCGGTCCAGTTGCGTGGCCGGTACCGGCTCGTAGAGATGACTACCGGCTCCATCGGGGTCGAGCAGCAGCTTGGCGAGTGTGTCGCCTTTGGTCTGCCGCAGCGAGTCGGCCTGCGCTTTGCCGCGGCCTTCCGCCATCGCCTCCGCGAAGTTGGCGAAGAGCACCGTGAACCAGAGCCACAGCGCAATCTGGAGCACGAACCTCCAACCCTGGCCGGTTGGGCACAGGATCTCGCGTACCAGCAGCGCGGTTGTTGCGAGGGCTACCACCTCGACCACGAACATGACCGGGCTACGGATCAACGTTCGCGGGTCGAGTTTCCGCAGCGACTCGGCCACTGCCGCTCGTATGATGCGAGGCTCAAACAGCGAATGCTCCTTCATGTGCAGTGTCCGTCCGATCGGGCAGCTATAGGCCGATACTCCAGGAAAGCATATGGACATGGGTACGGCCCAAACCTGTCAGCGTATCGTTTTCAGAATGCCTTTCCCGCCACCATCGCCAGGTGTTCGACAATCGGCCCGAGCGCAAGGGCCGGAAAGAACGTCAGCCCGCCCACGATGAGGATGACACCCGTGAGCAGGATCACGAACATCGGCCCGTGTGTGGGGAAAGTGCCGGTTGAGGCGGGAACTCTGTGCTTGGCGACCAGCGATCCTGCTACGGCTAACATAGGTACGATGTAGACGAACCGGCCGGCGAGCATCGCCAGGCCGACGGTCAGGTTGTAGAAGAGCGTGTTCGCGCTCAGCCCGGCAAACCCGCTACCGTTGTTGCCAGTGCCGGAGGAAAGCGCGTACAGGATCTCGCTGAATCCGTGCGGCCCGGCATTCAGTGGCCCCTTGAGGCCGGCCGGGTAAACACAGGCCAAAGCGGTCAGGCCGAGAATGGACAGCGGCAGCACCAGCATGGCCAGGATCGCCATCTTGATTTCCTTGGCTTCAAGCTTCTTGCCGATGTACTCGGGCGTGCGACCTACCATCAAACCGGCAATGAAAACGGTCAGCACGGCGAAGATCAGCATGCCGTACAGCCCCGAGCCCACGCCGCCGATGACGATCTCACCCAACAGGATGTTGACCAGCGGCACCATGCCGCCCAGCGGCGTGAAGCTGTCGTGCATACCGTTGACCGCACCGCACGACGCAGCCGTCGTGATCGTCGCGAATACGGCCGAGTTGGTGATGCCGAATCGCGCCTCCTTGCCCTCCATGTTGCCGCCCGCCTGCAGGTCGCCCGCGCCGACATCAACGCCCGCCGCCACAAACGCGGGATTGCCGGCGCTTTCGGCCCAGTACAACACTACGACGCCACCGAGGAACAGCAACACCATGCACGACAAGATAGCCCAGCCCTGCCGCTCGTCGCCGACCATCCGGCCGAACACGTTGGTCAGACCCGCGCCGATGCCAAAGATGGCAACCACGTTGAAGAAGTTGGCGAGCGGCGTCGGGTTCTCATACGGGTGAGCGCAGTTGGCGTTTAGGAAGCCGCCGCCATTCGTGCCAAGCTGTTTAATCGCTTCCTGCGAGGCCATCGGCCCCTGCGGGATCATCTGCGTCGCTCCTTCCAGCGTCGTCGCCGATACATAGGCGTTGAAGTTCTGCGGCACGCCCTGCCAGGCCAGCAGCAGGGCCACCACGAACGACAAGGGCAGCAGCACGTACAGCACGCACCGGGTCAGGTCCACCCAGAAGTTGCCGAGCGAGTTGGCGGAGTGGTGGGCGAAACCGCGAATCGAGGCCATGGCCAGGACGATGCCCGTGGCGGCCGAGACGAAGTTCTGTACCGTCAAGCCAACCATCTGCGTGAGATAGCTCATGGTCGCCTCACCGGGGTATGCCTGCCAGTTGGTGTTGGTTGTGAAGCTCACGGCCGTGTTGAACGCGAGATCAGGCGGCACGGCAGCCACATGTTGCGGGTTCAGCCAGAGCAGGCCTTGCAGGCGCAGGATTCCGTAGAGCATCAGGACGCCTGCGAGGTTGAACAACAACATGCCGATCGCGTAGGCGGTCCAGTGCTGCTCGCGACTCGCGTCCACGCCGCAGACGTGGTAGATGAGTCGTTCCATCGGGTGTAGCAGCCTACTCAGTGGCGTCAATTCTCCCTTAAACACGCAGGACATGTACCAGCCCAGCGGTTTGACCAGAACGAGTAGCAGGCCCGCGTACAGGCCGATCTGCAGCCATCCGTTGGTGGTCATGCAGCTTCTCCCTTTGTTCAAAACCGCTCTGGGCGGGCTAGGGCGTATGCCAGGTACACCAGCAGGCCAAGCGCCACGACAATCCCGATCAGGTAGTCGCAAAGCATCGCCACACCTCACCTACAAGCGTTCGCACAGGATCACGAGGCCGATGCACCCCGCGAAAAACGCAAGCACGACACCCAACAAGGCGATCTCGATCATGAGTGGCATCCCCTTCCAGCCGGGTCCTCGCCCGACGGGTGACACTGCAAATATGCAACAGCTCAGTTCAGGAGGGCATAAAAACCAGGCCAACCGGCGTAAGGAAGGTGTAAGGAGAGCCGGGTTTCACGCTCGACTCGGTGACCCACGTGACGAAAAGCCTTCGATCCTCGGCTAACCGCTGGTCTGTCTTGGCAATCCGTTCCGCGTTGGGCTTAAACTGCCTATCACGCAGAAGACATTGCAGTACAACAACTCCCTGCTAGAATGTGACTTGCGAAAAGTGTCTGCCTGCGTGTAAGGCTGCAGATCTGACGCCTGCGAGTTATTCGCAGACTTCCTATATACACAAGGCAACCGAGGGATCGATTCATGGATACGTGGAAGTTCTACGACATCACTCATCGTCGGCACGTGGTGTGCAATCCCACAAGCGAGGACAAGCTCGCACGCTTGGTGGACCTGGTGCAGCTGCCGACAACCGCACGGGTGGTTGACATCGCCTGCGGGAAGGGCGAATTCCTGATACGTCTGGTGGAGGCATACGGAGTGCGCGGCCTAGGCGTGGACCTCTCGCCCTTCTTCATCGCCGACGCAGAACGAAGGCTCAGAGCGCGTGTGCCACAGGCAGGAATCACCTTCACCCAAATGGATGGCGCTGATTTTAAACCCGATAAGCCAAACAGCCTCACTCTAGCTTCGTGCATTGGGGCGAGCTGGGTTTTCGGCGGACACGCGCGCACTCTGGACGCGCTCATCGGCATGGCCGAGCCCGACGGCTGGGTGATAGTGGGGGAGCCGTACTGGTTGCGGGAGCCGTCGGACCAGCACTTGCGGGCGTGTGGGCTGACCAGAGATGCCTTCGGAAGCCACGCGGAAAACGTTGAAGCAGGAGAACGGCGAGGGCTCGACCTCGTGCACACTCTGGTCAGCAGCAAGGACGACTGGGACCGATACGAAGGTCTTCAGTGGCATGCGATGGCGGACTACGCGCGCACCGACCGAGATGACGCTGATCTTCCAGAACTGCTTGAGCGCGTGGCGAAGGAGAAATCAGTCTACTTGAGGTGGGGTAGAGACGCCTTGGGCTGGGCGATCTACGTATTCAGATGTCCACCCGCTCGGAGTACCGAGGCGGTGTCGGGTGCCTGAATAGCGGTTGCAGCCGACTGTCCCATCAAAGGGCCGTATTCTGGGAACGTTCAGGGGACGTGTTGGCAACCATGCCCCCCAATGGTCTTGCCCGCCTCGATGACCTTGGTCTCTGCCCAGAACCTCGCGGCCACCTCGGCTGACACCAACCGCCGTGCCCGGGACATGCCAGCGCCGCAGGTATGAGGTGGCAAACCCACCGAAGCCTTCCAGCCCCGTCATTACGAGGCAATGGCGCACCACCCGGCCGCCGTGCCCCGAACTTCAATCGGCCCGCTGGGACGCAAGCGAGAGGGAGATCGTCACCGGCGGCCGCGGACGACGGGCGGTACTCCACTTGCCGACCCGCAAACGCAAGCCATTGATGATCAGGAGCAGCAGGGTGACGGCAAACGGCCAGGCAGCAAGGCCGGACTCGTGATGCGAGTGGCGGACAACCGGCGCCTCCGCCACCGGGGCCCAAGACAGCAGGGCATCGGTGCCCAGGCCGAAGAGAATCGCCACGACCGCAATGCTCGCAATGTAGATCGCCAGACTCCGCCGCCCGAGCTGCCGTGCGACGATGACCATGGTCGTCATGTTCGTGGCCGGCCCGACGAGAAGAAACACCAGCGCGGCACCCGGACTCAAGCCCTTCGCGATCAGGGCCGCGGCAATCGGCGTCGAAGAGGTCGCACAGACGTACATGGGCATACCGATAGCCAGCATGATGAGCATCGCGGCCCAACCGCCGCCGACGTACCGCTCCAGCGAGCCCGGCGGGACAACGGCCGACACCAACCCCGCCAGCACGAAACCAAGTACCAGCCAGTGAGCCAGATCCGCAAACATCTCCACCAAACCGTAGCGCACAGCAACCCCGGCTCTCCCGAGAAGCCCGACCCGCTTGCCGGCATCAACCGAGGCCTCGGTCGAACAGTGGTGGCAGCACGGTTTGGGGGCAGCACGACTCGGCGAAACCAGCCGGGCAGGGTCCTCACCCGATCGATGGCCTCTATCGATCAGCCAGCCTGCAAAAACCGCGGTCGCCAGTGCGGCAATTGGCCGGACAACGGCCATGAACGGGCCAAGCAAAGCATACGAGACCGCGATCGAATCGATACCCGTCTCCGGCGCACTGATCAGGAAACTGGCCGTGGCCCCGCGGCCAGCCCCTTGCCTGCGGATCGACGATGCAACCGGAATCACGCTGCATGAACACAGCGGCAGCGGTGCCCCAATCAGCGCCGCTTTGATCACGCCGCCCAGACCCGGCTTGCCCAGATGCCGCGTGACTTGACCAATGGGCACTAGGGCTTGAATCACCCCCGCAGCCAGAAAACCGAAAAACAGCCATGGCCCGGCTTGCAGAAACACCCCCCAGGTGGCAGTGGCCCATTCGACAACAAAAGCCATGCTCATGATTCCCTTCGTTCGCCTGGCACATTCTTTTGCCAACTCCGGGGATTGTAGGCAGCCCCGGCTCCCCCTGCCCAGCTTGACTCCAGGATGATGTCAAGCCGACTACGGCGGTGATCACGCACGCGTCGGCCGCCGCTACTCGCTCCTCAATGCCGCCAGTAGCTGCATTCGTAACGTGGGCACAACCGCGACGGCGCCTGCCATCATCCCAGCCGCCAGAACGCCGACCAGCGTCGAGGCCAGCGACAACCACGGAATCGTGGCCGGGCTCGCCACCGCATGGGGGGCAATCGCCAGCCCAGCCGCCACTGAGCCGGCCAGCAGACCGCAGACAAGCAGGACGGCGTTTTCCGCCAGTACCATGACCGCCAGCGTTCCTTGCCGAAACCCGACCGCCTGCAGCAGGGCCAGCTCTCGCCGCCGTTCCCACACGTTCCGAAGCATGACCGCGCCCAGTCCGACCGTGCCAAGCATCAGCCCCAAACCGCCCAGCGTCTGGAAGGTCGAAAGATACGTGTTCTCGACCGCCATGTAGTCAGCCAGTCGGCCGGTCGTGGAGACTGCGTCGAAGCCGTAGTCGCCCAGGTCCCGCTCCAGAGCCTGCTCGATCGCTCCAGCCCTCTCGACCGGAGCCTCGATCAAGAAGAAGCTATACCCTCCGATCGAGGGCCAAAGACGCACGAACTCCCGCTCCGCGATGATCAGACCGCCCTGCAGAACACTGCCCGAGAGCACACCGACGATGCGCAGTTTCGCCGGTCTGCCGCCCTCGTCCTCTACGGTTAATTCGCCGCCCAGCCCGATGTGCAGCATCCACGTAACGGTGCTCGCGTCGCCGATGGCGGGCACGGCGCTATCGCTGGCCCGGCTCGTCAGGAGCGTCCATGGATTCCCTGGGTCGAAATCGGCGTTACCCTCAAACGACTGGAACGAGAAGCCACCGCGCCGAACCATCGCATTCGTGGCCCCGAAGATCCGCGGAGAACGGCTGCCATAGAGGTTCAGGCAACTGGCGTCGTCGCCGGGACGAACACGAAAGGGAATAACCTCGCTGCCAGCCATCTGCTGCTGCGTCGGCGGCGTGATATTCAGCGCCGATCGGCCGGTGGGCGCATTGAGATCGGGCAGGAGGGGCATGGTCGACTCCGCCATCAGCGCGAACCCGCCTGTCCCGCCGTCCTTGGCCCGGTCCTGCGGGCCCGGCTTCCGGTGACTGGCTCCGACCGCCACGATGTTGAAGGCCGCCGCCGCGATTAACACGGTTGTCATCAGGCTGCGGCGACGATGACGGGTCGCGTTGCGGATGCCTAGCTTCAGCGCCGCTAGCGGACCGGGACCGATCACCCCACGCCTGCCGGCCCGGATCCATGCGTCCATGCCCACCATGCAGGCGGTCAGCATCACCACGCCGGCCACAAAGAACGCGATCGTGCGCGGCAGGACCACCACGGCTGCCAGGGTCACGATCAGACCAGCCGCTAACGCGACCAGCACCACCACAGAGAGCGATCGCTCAGACCCATGTCTCGCGGCCTGGGACCCCCACAACACATTGCCCGCCAGCAGCGAGCGAGCCGAGGCCCGGCTGAACCCTCGCAACGACCAGCGAATCGAAGCCCACGCCACTACCAGCCCCGCGATCAATCCGATCAGCAGGCTCAGACTCCCAACATGCAGCCGAAGGAACGGCGCATGAACCGCAGCCGACCACCACGAACGCAGCCCGGCCAGCATCAGCCCGGCATAGCCGACACCGGCCGCCAAACCGAACAGACAGCCGATGCCCGCCAGTGCCAGCCCTTCTCCGAGCAGGAGCTTCCGAACCGTCCGCGGCCGGAAACCCAAAGCCAGCAGCAGGCCAAGCTCACCACTCCGCCGATCGAGCCCCAGCCGGAACATCAGCGCGATCAGCAGGGCGGCCGAGAACATGATCAGAAAGCTGAGACTCAGGAACACCATGGCGAAGTCGGTGTTCCCCTGAGCGGCCGCCAGGGCGTTGGCCCGCACCGGCTCGAAGCGAAGACCGGCTGCGTCCAATACGCTGGGCAATTGCAGCTCCTTCTCCAACTCGCCGGCCGCGGCGTCGAGGCTTACACCCAACGGTGGATAGATGCGCAGCGACGTGGTAGTGCCAAATCGCTCGTATTCCTTGCCCCAAAGCCTTAGTCCGGCCATCATCGATAGGAATGCCTTCGGCGTCGGCCCGTGGTCCTCCCAGTACCTCTCGTCCACCGGCCGAATGCGCTTCAGATCGATCGGGAAGGGGGGGGTCCAGTCGGACAGACGCTTGGCGTCAGTCAAGCCTTCGTACACCGGCGTCAGCGTGCGACTGCCGGCCAGCCCCTGCATCGTGACGATGCCACGAAGCCGAAACCCCGCCGTCTCGGTCCGCAACTGCCCATACTCGCCGATCAGGTAGTAGCTGAGCACCATGCGGTCGCCGCATTGGACTCCGAGTTGATTCGCGGTCCATTCGTTCAAGACGATCTCGTCGTCTTTCAGCGTGTCGATGGTCTCGCCGGTCGTCAAAACGAACCGTCCGAACGGTCCGCCCAGTCCGACGGCCGCGATAGTTGAGTAGGGAACCTCGACCGGAGACGGAGCAGAGGCCGTCAACCAACCCGGCTGCGCCCAGGCCCGTCGCTCGACGGTGATCGTGTTGGCCAGGTAACTGAAAACCGGCAGGGCAGAACACTGGGTCCGGGCGCAGGCCTCCTGAAGCTCCTTCAACAACGTCGGAGACACCATCAGACCAGCGCTCTCCGCAACAACGGCCTGGCCCTCCTGATCCTGGCGGAGACTCAGTCCCAAATCCTGCAGGGTAGCGAAACGGGAGAGGGCGCACTGGTAGACGACTTGCAGAGCCCGTGTTCGCGCGGCACTGCGGGACGAATCGGAATAGAGGAGCCGGAGAGCCCCCAGCCACGGGGCGTTCTCCGCTCCACCCGGACGGCGGGAGACCAGAATGGTGTTGACCTGATCGGGACGCCTGAGCGCCCGCTGGAGCACCGATAGGGGAACGAAGGCGGTACGCGGATGATACTGCGTGGGATGAAGGCTAAACCCTCCCAAACCGTCGTCCGGGATGACCCCTCCAACGGCAAGACGCAGCGTGACCAGTCGGCTGTCTCGCCGCCCAAGAAGCGTCTCAACAGGTATGCCATCCTGCTTGGACACTCGGATCAGGACCTCGTCACCGATCTTCGCGCCTAGATCGCCCGCCAGCGATTCGTTGAGAACCACGGAGCGATCGGCCGAGGAGCCCCGGCCACTCGGCATCGGGTGCGTGGCCAGCGCCCAGAACCGATCGCCGATTCCCGCAATCTGCGTCTGGTTGACCCGAGCACCGGTGTCGGCGTGGGCCACGTTGCCTCTCAACAGAATCGCCTCGGCGACGGTGATCTCGCCGGGCCACATGTCCGGGTCCGCCCGGAGGGCATCCACGGTCCCGGTTCGCAGGAAGTACGGGCTGAACAACGCCATCTCCACCCGCCCCAGCCGCCCGACAGCCAGGTCCGCCAGGCTTCCACGCATCGAGTCGCCAACCAGCAGGGCGCCGGTGATCACCGCCGTGGCCGCCGCGCAGGCCAGAACCGTGGCCAGATGGGTACGCCAGTGATGCTTCAAAGATCGACGACGGAGAGTGGAGAAATTCAAGTCGGCACCTTCAGCGTTTTAACCAACGACGTCCTCTACACCTCCCGCAACACATGCTCCGACAACTCGTACCGCCGGCCGAACCGCTCGGCGAGAACAGGACTGTGCGTCACCACCACCAGCATGGCGCTCTCCTCCCTGTGCAACTCCTGCAACAAGGCGCCGACGGCGTCGGCCGAGCGATGATCCAGGTTGCCGGTCGGTTCGTCCGCCAGCAGCAACAGCGGGCGATTGATCATCGCTCGGGCGATCGCTACCCGCTGCCGCTCGCCGCCGGACAGCTCGGCCGGCAGATGATCCAGTCGCCCGGCGAGACCCAATCGGTCTAGCAGCTGCCGGGCCCGAACCGTGGCATCGTCCCAAGCCGCGCCGGCCAGGGTCGGTATCAACACGTTTTCCAGCACCGTGCATTGCGGCAGTAGGTGATGATCCTGAAAGATGAAGCCGACGCTCCGATTGCGAAACGCCGCTAACTCGTCGGCCGGCAGCGAGAACGGATCGCAGCCCGCCAGAGTCACTCGTCCGTTGCTCGGCGGCTCCAACGTACCCAGAATATTCAACAGCGTGCTCTTCCCTGAACCAGATGGCCCCATGATCGCGATGGACTCGCCTGCCCTGAGGCCGAGACTGACGTCGCGAAGGACGACCAGCGGCCCGCAACCACTTGCATAGACCTTGCCCAGCGACTCGGCGCACAGGCTCGGCACCACTTCAGCGACGCGATTCGGACTGAATGCGTTCATACAAAGCCCACGTCTCCTTGGCCATGATCTCGTCGGTGAACGACTGCAGCACAGCCGCACGTCCCTGCTCGCCCAGCCGACGACGCAGCCCCACGTCATCCATCAGCCCGGCTAGCCCTTCGGCAACGGCATGCGGATCGTTCGGTTCGACCAGCAGACCTCCACCGGTTCGCTCCACCAGTTCGGGAAACGCCCCGTGCCGAGGCAGAACCACAGGTACCCCCTCCGCGAGAGCTTCCAGCACGTAGATGCCCTTCGGCTCGCGATAAACGGCCGGAACGCAAAACGCATCACACCCGCGCAGCAGCCCTTGTTTGCCCATACGGTCCACTTCACCCAGATACGAGAACGCGCCGACTACTCCACCCGCCGTCAGATCACGACGGACTCGCTCCAGGTACGGCCGATCCCGCTCTCCAAGGTACCCCGCGGCGACCAGTCGAACATCCCGCCCGGCTCGAACGAGTTCGGCCATGGCCGCCGCCACAAGGTGCAGTCCCTTGTCTTCGCAAATGCGGGCCATGTAGCCAACCGTGAACGCCTCGCCTACCGGGTCCGAACGCGGGCCGTCACCGTCAACATGCACGCCTAAACGCACTACATGCATGCGATCGGCCGGAATACCGAACCGCTCCCGGCAGTATCCAGCATAGTAATCGCTGACCGACACAAAGCCGGCCACATGCCGGCCCTCGCGGCGAATCAACTCCACCGTCCGGCTTCGCCACGGCTCCGTCAGCCGGTCGATGAACAGGTCCTCACCAGTCAGTGTGCAGACCGTCGGTATCCCTAACGCTTCGCGAATCGGCCGCGCAACCTGAACAAACAGGGCGTTCGGGATATTCACAACGTCCGGTCGTACTTCACCCAGCCAGGCAATCAGCTTGCGGACTTCCCTGCCCGCGGGCCCATCCTCGCCCTCAAGACTCGACACCGTCAGCCGCCCCAGATCCTCCATCTCCCCGCGAGGCCCGCCTCGGGCTACCCTCTTCAGCAGCCACGGCGAATCAAGAAACCGATCGATAAACCGCGGCATGCGGCGAAAAACCGGCGAACGATGCTGCAGATAGACATTGACCGCCCCGTATAGCACGCACGACTCGCTCACGTCCGGCTCGTCCGTGCGAATCGGCGTGTACAACGGCACAAGCAGTATGTCGCGCCCCTCAGCCCGCAGGGCCGCCACCAGCGTGTTGTCACGCATGCAGCTGCCGCAGTACATCCCCGCAGCACCGGCGGTCAGGTACACGACTCTCATCAAAGGGGATTCTAACCGTCCGCCATCTCAATTTCAGCGATGACCTCGGCCGGAGATAGATCGTCACCAAACAAAAGTCGACAGAACGCCCGGTGATACTTGCCGGCCGTCGTGATCGATGCGCCCAGCAGATCCCGAAATTGACGGTGAGTGAGTGCACCGTCACTCAACGGCATCGCCACTCGAAAGTGCATGTCACCAGTGGACATGTCGAAGTCAAAACAACCCAGCGTCAGACCGTGGTTGGCTCTTGCTACGGCCTCCGCCATCTGGACCCGTCGAGGCTCCGGCGTGACCACCGGCACGCCCACCATGACCGCCAGAATGGCCGGATCCTGTCGAGCCGCAATGATGACCGGGAAAACACCACTCTCGCCACGGAAATTCGTGTCAATGGCCGGGGAATCGCTGCGAACGTGGCACCGCACGCCGTCCTCGTTCAAAAACACACAGACCTGATCGATGATCTCTCGCGCCTTCTCCATGGCCAAGCCCGCTCCGTCCACTCCTCGGGCACCACCCGTCTTCATACCCCGGGAACCGGCTCGCACAGGAGCCGCATGTCTCACAACGGTCCCGGACGCCGCCCGTGAGGCCGAAACCCGTCTCCCTTGCTCCCTGGCCGCCGAGCCACCTCGCTCCACACCCCTCCGACGCTGCCAAGCCCTCACCAATGCTACGCACCACCAGGAGACCAGCCCACCAAGGACGACAAGTACTGTGCTCATCAACAGTTATCATAACATAAACAGACCCCTGTGCCCACCCGGCACCCCACCGCCCGCGTTCGGATATCGGGACAGGTCCGTTTATTTCGAGCCCGGACAACGGTACACCGTTTATTTCGGCCCGGACTTGCTGATCGCACTGCTTCTCCGGGTCCGGGACGGGACAAGTGTTATGAGTATCGAGGACGATCCCTGCGGTCCGCCTCCCAGCTCTTTGAAATCCCGATAGCCTCCCCCGCCCGGGAGGGCACGCTCATGGTCGCTGACTGCTGTCCGCCGTCCGCCGACCCTTCAATTGCCTTCGTTTGGCGCTCTGATATCTTGACTGCCGACCGCCGACCGCTCAATTGGCTTCGTTTGGCGCTTGAGGTCTCTAGGAATCGAGAGCAGAAACCTCCCTGGCGGTGCCAAAAACGCGGTTCCTGCGTCCGGCCAATGGCTTCGTTTGGCTGGAGAACGTGCGCGATACTTGACCACCGGTCCGGCCCCGCAGACCCGTTCCCAGAGCGAACGACACTCTCCAACAAGCCCCCGCCGCCCGTCTCGGCTCGGACCAAACGCCAATCCTCAGGATAGAGATCAGTGTTGACTCAGGGCCGTTCGTGCTCGGGCTGCGTTCTCGCTTTCCGGAGCCTGCTCGCAGATGCGGTGCCACATCGCCTTCGCCCGGTCAATCATGCCCATGTTCTCCAGGGCGATGGCCAGGTTCTCGCGGAAATCGAGATTCTGCGGATTGCCGCTCACTGCGTGAGTGAAATGCTCCACCGCCAGATCGAATTGCTGACGGCCGGCAAACAGCGTCCCCAGCCGATAGTGCAGGTCCACATAACGCGGATTGAACTCCAGAGCCTGCTGCAGCGTCTCAATCGCATCATCGGTGCGACCGGTTTCGTGCAGGGCCAGGCCCAACTTGATCAGCGCCTTCGCATAGGACGGATTGATCTCCACCGCATGCTGGAAGTGGATGATGGCTTCGTCGATCCAGCCACGATGACGAAGCAACAGGCCCAGCCGGTAGTGCACGTCCGGGTGGTTGGGGTGGAGCTCCGCCACTTGACGGTGCCGTTCGATCTGCTGGTCGACCAGATCGTCCAGCCGATCGTCGGTGGCTCCGGCGACGTCGGGCGGTGCAGTCTCCAGGTGCCGGCTGGCTTCCTGCTGAACACCGCACTTGAGCTGGATCCGGGCAATCTCGGTGTAGAGCAGCGTGCTGTTCGGCTCAATGCTCGAGGCCAGATCAATGCTCGCCAGGGCTTCCGACTCACGCCCCGCCTCAAACTGGGCAACGCCCAAACCGACGTAAGCGGTGAGCAGCCGATCATTGATCTCAATGGCTCGCGCAAACCAGGTGGCCGACTCTACATACTGGCCGGCCCGCAGATAGTGCGTGCCGATCTTGACCATCGCCTCGAGATACCCCGGGTGAAGCTGGATCGCCTTCATGTAGTACTGCAGGGCCGCCTGATCATTGCCCACCCGCGTGTAAAGATCGCCCAGCTTCAGGTACTGGTCCGGCGCCTCCGGGTGCTTGTGAAGCTGCACGTGAAGCTGCTCGATGGCCTCGCGGAGCAGGCCGGCTTGCTCGTACGTGTCCGCCAGGTCGGTGCGGGCCTGCCAGTTGTCCGGCTCAATGGTCAGAGCGTTCTCGAAAGCCTGAATGGCGGCGTCGGGGTCTTGGTTCCGCAGGTACAGATTGGCCAACGTCAGGTGCAGATCGACGTCGCCGGGATCGTCGGTGAGAAGCTCCTCGTATTGATCGATGGCATCATCCATGCGATTCTGCCGCAAGTGGATGGCGGCCAGCCGCTCGCGCGCGTTCCGCAGGC
This sequence comes from Phycisphaerae bacterium, assembly GCA_018003015.1. Taxonomy (NCBI): domain Bacteria; kingdom Pseudomonadati; phylum Planctomycetota; class Phycisphaerae; species Phycisphaerae bacterium. The sequence continues at coordinate 21,070 of JAGNEZ010000030.1, forward strand.
CCGGGCAGGTTCTCAAAGATTCTCGATAGTAGCTCTCGGCCTGACCAGTGTGGCCCAGCCGCTCGGCACAATACCCAAGGGCGAACTGGATGGCCGGGTCCTTGTCGTCCAGGGCGACCGCGACGCCCAGCTGCTCGTAGGCCTCGGTCAGCAGCCCGATCGACTCGAGACAGCAGGCCGCCGCGATCCGGGCCAGCGTCGATGTGGGGTCCAGCCGGGCGGCCTCGAGAAACGCGTCCCGGGCTCGGCCCAGATCGCCCGTCTGCAGGTAGTGAAATCCTAGCTCGCGATGCAGGTCCGCTCGGCCCGGTTCCGCCGCCACCAGACGGTTCAGGGTCTCCAAATCCCGCACCTCGGTCTGCTGCATCTGTTCCTGGAAGGCGTCGGATAGGCGGCTGATCCAGCCCCGACCCAGAGTTTCCAGCAAGTAGGACATTCTTCCCCCTTTACGCAGGCAGCGAGGCAAGTGCTTCCTTGGCCGTTCGATAGTTCCGATTCAGACTCAACGCCCGCTCAAACGCCAGCCGGGCTCGCCCCGTCTGGCCGCCGGTCTGGTACAGCCGCCCGATCAGGCAATGGACGTCCGGATAGTCCGCTCCCTTCTCGATCGCCTGCTCGAGCCGCTCGATGCCCATCGCCCATTGGTCGGTCTGGCTGTAAAGCTCCGCCAGCTGAATGAGGGCGCTGACGTAGCCGGGATTGATCTCGACCGCCTGCTCGGTGTGCTGGATGGCGTCCACCCGGCGACCGAGCCGCCGGTACACCGCTCCACAGTGGAAATGGAGGTCAGCGTATTCCGGATGGTTCTCCAGGGCCCGCTCCAACGTCGCCGCCAACGTCGAAAAGACCTCCTCGTCAACCTCGCTCTCCGGCAGGGCCAGGAACGCGGAGACGAAGTCCGGCTCACTCGCCAGCAGCTCGCTCAGCCGATCAATCTCGCCTGGCTCCGCAGCCCCCGGATGGGCAGGCAGCCGCCAGGCGATCCGCTCTCGACGACCGCCGATCACCTCACCCTGCCCCAGCACGCTCAACTGGAAAGCAATGCGGGCATTCCACGGATCCAGCGCGTGAGCCTGCTCGAGGTACTCCAGGGCCCGGTCGGACCGACCAGTCACCGCACAGATCTGGGCCAGACGCTCGTACGCCCCGGCGTGGGTCGGCTCGCAGGCAATGGTCATCTCAAAGCACCGTTCGGCTTCCGCAAACTCGTCCTCCGCAGCAAGCATGATCCCGAGCTGGTACTGAAGCTCCGCATGGTCCGGCTGCCGGGCAATGCCCTCCCGAATCGTGCTCATGGCTCCGAGTGGACTGCCCTGCTTGTATTGGGCAAGGGCCAGCCGGATCCGCAACCCGGCATTCCCCCGATCCTGCCCCAGCATCGACTCGAGTTCACGAACCGCCATGTCGTAACGCCCGTCGGCGACGTAGCAGTTCACCAGGAACCTCGCGATCCCGCCGCCATTGGAGTTGACCCCTGCAGCATTCTGGAAGTGCTTGGTGGCATCCTGGTACTTCTGCGTCTCGAACAGACGCACGCCCAGGTGGTAGTGAGCCTGACCCAGGTAGAACCGCGACAACAGACCCTGGGGGCTGCTGTTCATCGTCACCAGCGGCGTCAACAGCTCAATGGCCTTCTCGTACCGGCCGGCATTGTACGCGGACATGCCCAGCCGATATTGTTCCCGCTTGCTCATGCGATCCTCGCTTCACCAGACCGGCCCTTCCGTGGACCGTCAACCCGGAGGCCCAAGTCGCCTTGCCCACGGCCATGGGTGAACACAGACGGTGACTCCATCGCTTCTATCGGTCAGTGGAAAGCACCTGATAAGGTCAGGACCAGGCCAGATGCCCGAGAATCACGTGGGACCGATAACCTCGCGCTGGGCATACCAGGCGCGCAGCAGGTTCACCCACGGCAGGAACTCCGGCCGGGGAGCCGGGGCCGGTTGGTCCACCCGGCGCAACTGAACGTCCTGCCCGGCAATCAGACGCTGGGTCTGGGCATCCTCCCTCGGGAGCAGGACAACCTGCATCCTTCGGCCAGGGGCATACTTGAGGCCGGCCGATACGTCGATCCCCCGGCGAACACCAGGCTTCAGACACAGGACCGCCCACTCGAGCAGACGCAACGGCTCCCGCACGCCCGCCAGAACCAGCCGCCGCCCGGACTGAAGAGCATCCGCCATGCTCCAGATCCACTCCGCCTCCGTCTGCGAGGCGGGCGGGCGGAAACCCCCGCAGCCTTTGCCCCAACTGGGCTTCATGACCGGAAGGACAAGTCGCTCCACGCGGGGAATCACCTTGAGGATCGGCCCGTGCCGGGAGATGAGCTCGGCCAGCAGGGCGTGAATACGCACCGGATTGTGCTGGAAAGCGGTCAAGTCCGCAGCCGTCAGCAGGACCATGTGGGTATAAACCCGCTGGCCACCCCGTCCCGTATGCTCCCGCCCGGCATGACTGCAGCAAGCCACGCAGTACCGCCCGCTGGCCATCGCGTAAGCCAGCATACCCACAGCGTGGGGACCGGAGTCGCAGAGACTGTCGTGGGAAGGCGATCGCTGGGTGATCTCGACCCTCTCGTCAGGCCGCAACCCCGGACTGATCGCGATCAGCCGGTATCCCTCACCCATCTGCGAGTGAACCGACGTGAACACCGCCTGATCGCACTCGATCACGTCCGGAAGCGACCGATCGGCGAGTCCGCCGGTCGGTGCCGGCTCGGCCTGGACCGCAAGGGTGACCGCGGGACCGGGCAGCGGCGGCTCAGCAACTACAACTGGTCGGTCACCCATTGAAACGGCTCCAGTACACCCTGAAGGGCAGTGTGCAACGGGATCGGCGTGACGTAGTCCTCGCCGGGAGCAGTCGCGTAACCCAGCGAACCGACCACGCTGGTGGCGAAGAACTCGACATTCGAGAACCGGTTCTCGCACAGGTTCCAGAGCCGATTCAGGTTGGCCTGGGCGAACCGCCTCGGGTGGTCAAAACACTCCGGACAGTGATCCGCCTTGCAGAGCACGATCGCCGTGGGGGTCTGCACCCGCTCATCGCGCTTGGCCTGGTGCATCGAGTCGATGTAGCTCAGCATCTTGACCGCGAAGAAGTCGGGCTGTGTCGAGCCGTTGGCAGCCATGGCCGCGTCCACCAGGAGGAGCGTGCCTGCCGACAGCTTGAGCAGGCTGCGGATGACCTTGAAGGTGTTGGGCGTCGAAACCTCGGCCGCCAGGGACTCGCCGGCCATGTCCGGCATCAGCAAGTCAATCCACTTGGGGGCCGGCTTCCGCTGATAGATCTGGTAGTACGCCCAATACCAGCTGTTGGCTTCCATCGCGGTCTTGGGCGGAAAGGTCCGCCGGGCCATGTGGCTGATGACATTCTGCTGCAGGTCCACGGAGTAGGCGCCTTTGGGAATGGCCTCGTAGTCCGCGGCCCGCTGGGTGAGCATGTCCAGGAGGAACCCAAGGTAGACCGTCTTGCCGACGTTGCTCTCGCCGAGAATGGTGACAATCTGCGGATCACGTTCCTGGGCGGCCACGTCGTGGACGATGGCCAGCGGAGCCTGGCAGTCACAGCACACCATGGCCCCCACGAGGTTTCGCGCCCCACAGATCAGGCAGCTGCTGTCCACCGCCGCTTCGGCGTAGGTCGTCATTGCGGGCTCCTTTCGGCGTCGGCGGCATCGCTCGGGGTGAGATCCAGCACGCAGCGGAAGCCGACGTTATGAGCTCGGGTCAGACTGGCCAGGCCGGTCCGGAAGGTGCTGGTGGCCTGGGCCGGGAAGTACGTGTCAAATGCTCCACCGCGAACCTCCTTGAGAAGCATGTCTCCGACCACTGTCCTGGCGAGTTCGTCGATCGCGGTGAAGTCGAAGGAGGTCCACTCCCACACGTTGCCGATGAGCTGGTGCACGCCGTTGGGGGCGGCGCCGGACTCGTATTCGGTCACCGGGACGGTGTGCCCGATGTTCGAGGCCCAGATGTTACATCGGCTGATGTCCAGGGCATCGCCCCACGGATACCGGCGAAGTACGTGAGCGGAACTGCGGATCCGCCAGCTGGCGGCCATCTGCCATTCTGCCCCTGTGGGCAGGCGGTAACCGGCCCATTTCGCGTAAGCCGCGGCCTCGTAGTAGGATACCCCCACGACGGGGTGATCGCTGATCAGCTTGTTGTGTCGGCCTTCCCGCCAGAAACGCGGACCCGTATGCCCGGTCTGGTCCTTCAGATCGATCAGGTGCGGCCAGATGTCCTGGGGCCACAGATCGAGATCCTCATACCCGCCGTTGTCCAGGAACTTCTGGAACTGCCCGTTCGTGACGCAAGTTCGAGCCAGGAGAAAGGCATCGGTCTCGATGTCCAGCTCGGGCAGACCCGGAGCATCTACGATCGTCTGGCTCAGGGATACAAAACCCTCCGGAACCAGGGCGAAGTGGGCATCGATCTCCTCGATCGCCGCCTGGAATGCCGACTCGATCAGCGGGTGGTCCACCCACTGCTGACGGTTACGCACAACGTGGCCGTAACGCTCCAGCTGGATGTGCCGCTGAAGCGGGTCCTTCTCCAGAACCAGCGGCTCGGCAGGTTCGTAGGGTTCGGGTCTCCGGGCCGCCTTCTTGGCGACAGTTCGTGCCCGCTGGGTGGCGGGGTCCGGCGGTCTACGGCTGAATAGTCTCAGGGCCATGGTCATTTCCCTCGGGTCAGTTCCCGGTTTTCCGCATCCTCACACCCCGATCGCCCGTCGCTTGGCATCCCTGCAGAGTTTCTGGAATCGCTCCAGGGCCGACTGGGCTTTCTGCTCCTCGGTCGGCACGCCCGGCAGGCCGTGATCGGCCTGCGCCGGAGCGCCTCCGCCTGTATCGGTCACGCCGTAGCGAGGCAGCAGATCGTTCTTCTGCTCGGTCACCTTGGACAACTCGCCCTGAAGGTCACGCTGCAGAGCCGCTAGGCTTTCCTGGGCAGCGTTGAGTTCCTGCATCCGGGTGTCCCAGTCCTTGCGGATCTGGCTCAGCTCCTCGTGCTGCTTGGAGAGGAACGCCTCGCGCTCGTTCAGCGTTGCAGTCAGCTCCTCGAGCGAGGCCTGCCGCTTACGCAGCGATTCCTCGTCCTGAGCCAGCGCCTTTCTCTGGGCTTCCAGCGAAGCCTGCAGGGCGGCCACTTCGCCACGCTCCTCCTCCAGTTGGGCTTCGCTGGCGGACAACGTCCCCTTCTTGGATTCCCACTCCGACCGCTCCGCTTCGAGCTGGCTGGCGGCCTTGGCGACGGCTTCCTGGTCGGTCTTGAGTCGAGTCCGCTCCTGCTCGACCGCGGCCAGTTCGCGCTCCAGCGTCTCGCGAGCGGCCTGCAACTCGGTCTCCTGCCTGGCCAGCGCCGCCTGACGGGCGGTCAGTTCCTGCTCGTTCAATTCGAGTTTCTGTTGCCGCGATTCGAACTGCTCGCAGAGGAGGGTTTCCTGCTGGCAGAGCGAGTCCCGTTCGGCTATGAGCTTCTCGCGATACTCCTCGAGTGCCGACCGGCAGGACTCCAGGGCATCCGCCCTGGCGCTCAGCAGTTCGCGCATCGACTGCATCGCCGAGACCACTTCCTGCCCAAGTGACTGGATGTGCTCGATATCCACTGTTGCGGCCGGCACTTCCTGGACTGACACGGATTCCGTCTTCTTCTGACTCATTTGCCTTACCTGCCCCTCGAGAACCACGATTTCCTCTCCTGTGCCGGTGCCTTGGTGCTTGCCTTGTTGGTCTGGTATTCGGCCAGCAACTCCTTCACGCTCTTCTTGCTGGGTGCGAGCCGCCGCATCACCTTGATCGCCTTAGCCGTTTCCGGATCCAGCGATGCCAGCAGTTGCTCATCTTCAGTGGGAGGCGGTGCTGGCGGCGGCGGTTTGACTTCCACGTTGACCGTGCCGGTGAACTTGACCGGCGCGACGTTCGGCTTGACGACTTCGGGGGACGCCAGCCGATGAATGGTGGATTCACCGGCTTGCGACTTAACGTCTGGCTGGTTGGCTGACGGCTCGACAGCGGCCAGTTTCGTGGCCGAAAGCCCCTCCGCGGGTGGTTTCGTCTCAGCGGGCACCTTGGCTTCGGTCCCGGGGCTGGCGGTGGTCGGCAGCTCGAGAGTCACCGGCTCTTCACCTGCGGGCTCATCCTCGGCAACGGTGGCCGGGGCGAGCACACGGGCCGTGAGCGAGGCCAGCAACCGCTGGGCGTCGAGCATCGCTTCCGTCCAGACGGCCAGCTTCGCGTCCACATCGGTGAGCGCACGCGTAATCTGACCATCGTCCACTGGCACGGAGATCACATGCATGTCCACTGTCGCCTCGGCCATCGCGTTCCACCTGACTCTGGCCTTTCAGTCCCCTCGGGTCGGCGGCGTCAATTCACCGCCGCTCCGTCCTTGCGGACCAGTCAACATGGGTAATATACGTTTCATCTTCGGCATTTGTCGGGACTTGGTGAGATTGCCTTTAAGGTCCGATAGAAGCCCGTGTTCTCACGCCACCAGGTCGGCATTCGCCCTCGATCGGCGGGACAGTGTCTTCCGGCGATCGGGTCAAGCCGGGATTGCCAGCCTATACTTCCGGGGTGCGATAGAGGACTTGACCCTTGGCTTTGATCTCGACATCCACCAGGTACCGGCGGATGGCCGCGGGGTCCGGGGCGATGCCCAGGCCGGGGCTTTGGGGAAGGTGAATCTGCCCATTGTGGTCCGGTAACAGGGCGGCGGCGGTGAGCTCGCGTGCCAGAGGCTTGGGCTCGACGGGGTACTCGCAGAGCTGATGTCTTTGGAGTCCGGCGAAAGGTTGCAGAGAAGCGGACAGGGCCAGATGGGTGGTGAAGGTGTGGTTCACGAACACCACGCCGCGGGCGTCGGCGTAGTCGGCCACCAGCTTGGCCGGGGTGATGCCACCGATCCGGCCGGTATCGATCTGGACGAAGCCCAGGCCGGCCAGGTCCAGCATGTTCTTAGCCATGTAGTCGTTGTGGGCTCCTTCGCCACCCGCGAGGCGCACAGGATCGCTCTGGCGGGCGAGGCGTGCATAGGCTCCCAGCGCCCCGCAGACAAAGGGTTCTTCGAGCCAGGTGGCCCGGCATTCACGCAGGGCCGGGAGCCGTAGCAGGGCCTCTTCGACTCGATCGATCCAGACCGTGCCTGCGTCCACCAGCAAGATGCGATCTGGTCCCAGCCCCTCCCTGGCCGCATGGAGTTGATCCTCGTCGTCCCTCAGGTTGCCGGTTCCGAACGGCCCCCAGCCGAACTTGACCGCAGCATAACCTCGGGCGGCGTACTCCCGGGCCTTGTTGAGCGTGGCCTGGGCGTTGTTGGCGAACAGAGCGGAGGCGTAAGGCGTTTTCGGATAGGCCCGAGGATAGCCCAGCAGCTCGTAGACCGGCCGGCCGGTCTTCTTGCCCAGCAGATCCCACATGGCGATATCGATGCCGGACAGGGTGTGGTCCGCCTGGAGCAGATCGAAGCTGTTTCGCCTGACTCGCTCGCCGATGCGCTGGATGTCGGCGGCGCTTTCCAGCCGCTGACCGAGCACTGAATCGCACACCGGCTTGCACGCGCTGTGCGACATGGGGCAGATCCAGCTGGCGATCGAGACCAGGGGTGCCGCCTCGCATTCTCCCCAGCCTTCGAAGCCCCCGGCCCGCAGTCGGACCAGCAGGGCGTCCTGGCTGCCGTCGCCGATGTCCAGGATCTCGGGCATGGACAGGTAGAACCAATCGACCGCTTCGATCTTCATCGGGAGATCCTCGCTGCGGCGCGGTCAGGGGTAGACTCGTCCCATGAGCCGCGGGAACGCGATCGTCTCGCGGATGTGCTTGAGACCGCAGATCCAGGCCACCGTGCGTTCAACGCCCAGGCCGAAGCCGCCGTGCGGCACGCTGCCATAGCGCCGTAAATCCAGATACCACTCGTAGGGTTCGGTGGCCATCTTCTCCTCGGCCATACGGGCGAGCAGGGCGTCCAGATCATCCTCGCGCTGGGAGCCGCCGATGATCTCGCCGTAGCCGTCCGGGGCGAGGAGGTCGAAGTTGCGCACCACGCGCGGATCGTCGTGGTCGCGCTTCATGTAGAACGCCTTGCACTCCCGTGGGTAGTGGGTCACGAACACCGGCCGGTCGTGCAGGCGGGAGATGATGGTCTCATCGCTGCCGCCCAGGTCCTTGCCCCACTCGAAGTTGGCTGCCAGTTCCATGTGATGCGGGATGTTCTTGACCTGCTCTTCCAGGTCGGCCAGCTCTTCCCGTTGCCCCAGGATCTCCTGGGCCAGCGTTTCCTGGCGGTGCTTCTTGATGCCGGGGCCGGCGCGTTCCTTCTCCTTGTCTTCGACGGACTTGTGCAGCTCGGTGATGCGGGCCTGACCGGCGGCGAGGTCCCCGTTAAGCAGCTCCCTGGCCTTGGGCCCGCGGAGGATGTCGGCCGCCTGGCTGTAGGTGAGGCGATAGAACGGCTTGACGATGTGCTCCAGGCCAGCGACATCGCGGCAGAGGAACTCCAGGTCCGGCCGGTTGTCGCGAAGCGTGCGTTGGACGACGGAGACAATGAAGTCCTCAGCCACATCGAGCAGCTCTTCGAGCCGGGCCCAGGCGATTTCCGGTTCGACCATCCAGAATTCGGTCAGGTGTCGGCGGGTCTTGGACTTCTCCGCCCGGAAGGTCGGTCCGAAGCAGTACACTTTGCCGTAGGCCAGGGCGGCGCTTTCCAGGTAGAGCTGGCCAGTCTGGGCGAGGTACATCGGCTCGCCGAAGTAGTCGACCTCGAAGAGTGTTTGGGCACCTTCACCGGCCGATGGCGCGAAGATGGGCGTGTCCACGAGCATGAAGCCGTGGTCGTTGAAGAATCGCCGTATGGCGTCGATGACAGTATGGCGTATTCTCATGATGGCTGTCGGCCGGCGCGAGCGGAACCACAGATGGCGGTGCTTGAACAGGAACTCGGGACCGTGCGCCTTGGGTGTGATCGGGTAGTCGACGGTGGCGTGGACGACCTCGATATCGGATACGTGGAGCTCGTAGCCGCCTGGGGCCCGTTCCTCGCGCTGGACTTGGCCGGTCACTCGCAGGCTCGACTCCTGGGTTAGGCGTGCGGCGCGGTCGAAGACTTCGGGCGGCGCGGCGTCCTTTCCGACGACGCACTGACAGAGTCCGCTCCCATCGCGAACGACGAGGAACACGACCTTGCTGGTTACCCGGGCGTTGTAGACCCAGCCTGCCAGGGTGGCGGTTCGGCCCTCATGCTTGCCCAATTCGTTGATTGTCGCGATGGGACTCGTTTGATTCATTTCTGTGACATCCTCGTGAGAAGCCGGATTTCCGTGCCGGGGATCATATTCGAGCGGGCGAGCGGGCGAAAGGCCGGCAGGCGGTGCTTGCGTCAGTGGCGCCGTCGGGCTAGAATGCGGGCTGTTTGTGGCCGGAAGGCGCCTCTCCGGGGCGCAGGGTCTTCAAGGCCATGGATAGCCCTTGCTTGGGTCAGCGGGGTATCTGCGGACGGGGTGTTGGGGTGCGCACTGAGGTGTCGCTGTCCGGCCGACTCACTGAACCTGCCCCGGTTGGCGTTTGGATGTTTCCCATTTGTGAAGCACGATGGCTTGCTCCCAGCGTACGTTGGCTGAAGGTGGAAGCTCCGCGAGTGGCGGCGCGTCATAGGCCGGGTCATTTTGTCATTGTCCGGGTGGTCGAGAACGGGGAGCGGATTCCGTTGACGATCGCCGACTCCGATCGCGGAGCGGGAACGATCACGCTCGTGGTTCAGGTGGTGGGTGCGACCACTGAACGGCTGTCTTCCTTGGAGGCCGGGGAGGCGGTCCTGGACGTCGTCGGACCGCTGGGACGGCCCACGGAGATCGAGCGTTTTGGCCATGTGGTTCTGGTCGGCGGGGGGGTGGGGACGGCGGTGATCTACCCGCAGGCCGCCGGTCTGAAAGCTCACGGCAATCGCGTATCTGCGGTGATCGGCGGGCGGAGCAAGCCCTACGTCATCATGGAAGATGGACTTCGGGCGATCTGTGATGCGGTCTATCCCTGTACGGACGATGGGAGCTACGGTTTCCACGGATTCGTGACCGTGAAGTTGAAAGAACTGATCGATGATCCGTCGGACCCGGTCGACGCGGTGTTGACCGCCGGCCCGGTCCCGATGATGAGGGCCGTCGCCAACGTCACCCGGGAGAAGAAGATCCGGACGATCGCATCGCTCAATCCTATCATGGTGGATGGGACGGGGATGTGCGGCGGGTGCCGGGTGATGGTCGGCGGGCAGATGAAGTTCGCCTGTGTCGACGGGCCCGAGTTCGACGCTCACCGGGTTGATTTCGGGGAGCTGGCTGACCGGCTGACCGCCTATCGAGGCCATGAGAAGGCCCTGTGGGAGCGGCTCCGAGCCGAGGCGAAAGACCACCCGTGTAATCTGGCCAAGGCGGAGAAGGCGTTGAAGTCCTGAGAGGGCTGATGGCGGACCATTTCACGAGCATCGCCCAGCGCGGCTGATCGCTCGCCATGTTCCCTTGTCGAGTGCTCCTTGCTTGAGGCTGATGACAACTACCATGACTCCTGCCGAACGAATGAAGATCCCCCGGCAGTCCATGCCGGAACAGCCCGCGGAAGTTCGAGCCCACAACTTCCAGGAGGTCAACTGTGGTCTGGCCCTTGAGGTGGCGCGTCTGGAGGCTGAGCGCTGCCTTCGCTGCAAGGACGCCAAATGCGTGACCGGATGCCCGGTGGGCGTGAACATCCCGGGTTTTCTTGACGCGGTGGGCGAGGGCGACCTGAACAAGGCGGCCGACATCCTCTACTCGGCCAACGTGCTTCCGGGCATCACCGGGCGGGTCTGTCCGCAGGAGCGGCAGTGCGAATCGCAGTGCATTCGGACTAGAAAAAGCACCTCCGCCGCGGTCGGTTACCTGGAGCGGTTTGTCGCCGACTGGGCTCGGGAGCACCGGCCGGACCAGTATGTGGCTCCTCCCCCGACGGGCAAGCGGGTGGCGGTGGTGGGCGGCGGGCCCGCAGGGCTGACCTGCGCGGGAGAGTTGGCCAAGAAGGGCCATGCGGTGACTGTTTTCGAGGCCCTGCACAAGCCGGGCGGGGTTTTGGTATACGGTATTCCCGAGTTCCGGTTGCCCAAGCGCATTGTCGAGATCGAGATCGACAAGCTCCGCAAGCTTGGTGTCGAGATCGTGTGCAACGTGGTCATCGGCCAGACGTACACGATTCGTGAACTGCTCGACGAGGAGGGCTTCGACGCGATCTTCATCGCCAACGGGGCGGGCTTGCCTGTGTTTCAGGGCATCGCCGGGGAGCATCTCAAGGGGGTCTACTCGGCCAACGAATACCTGACCCGAGTGAATCTCATGGGAGCGTTTCGTTTCCCCGAGAATGACACCCCGGTGGTTCGTTCGACCCAGGTTGTCGTGGTAGGCGGCGGCAACACCGCCATGGACGCGGTTCGCACCGCTCGGAGACTGGGTGCCGATCCGGCCACCCTGGTCTATCGTCGCTCGCGCGAGGAAATGCCGGCGCGGGGGGAGGAGGTCAAGCACGCGGAGGAGGAGGGCGTCAAGATTGACGTCCTGGTGAATCCCATCCAGATCCTGGGTACGGACGACGGCTGGGTGCGCGGAGTGCGTTGTGTTCGGATGGCCCTGGGCGAACCGGACTCCTCTGGACGCCGCACGCCGGTGGAGATCCCGGGCTCCGAATTCGAGATTCCCTGTCAAGTGTTTATCGAGGCGATCGGCACGCGGGCAAACCCGCTGCTGACCCAGACCACACCGGAACTGAAGGTCAACCGCAAGGGCTACCTCGAGACTGACGAGAACAGCATGACGAGCATTCCCGGCGTTTTTGCGGGGGGGGACATCGTCCGCGGTTCGGCGACCGTCATCCTGGCCATGGGCGACGGCAAGCGATCGGCGGCGGCCATCGATCGATATCTGCAGGCGGGCAAGTGATCGCGCTTGTCCGAAGCGAGGTTGACCGCGGCCGCGCGATTCACGACCCGGCTGGCGGTTTTGACAACCGCGTGGTCATCGCCCGGTCATGGGGACTGGCGGTTGGGTCAACGCGGAGAAGCGGATTCAGGTGCATTCGCCGCCGCGGAAGGAATCGCCTCGATCGTGTGACGCAATTCCTGGACAGCCCGGAGGGCGTGCTCATTGAAGGGGATGTCGCCTGAGTCGAGAGGGTGGATCTCGACTCAGGAACCCCAGGATACGTTGGGGTATAACCGCGAAGCGGACGTCAGGCGCGTGGCCTCACGGTCTTGGTTGTTGGGCTGACGAATCGACCACGTTCTGATAAGCCGCGATCGTGCGGGTGTACTCGTACCGAACCGCAGCCAGGTCTTCCTTCTGGGCCGCGGTTCGCAGCCCCTCAAGCGATTCGCGGAAGTCGCGGATGGCGGCGCGTCTTGGGTCTCTCTGGCTTTCGGCCACGGACATCAGCCGTGTGTCGCTGTCCCAGTTCCGGGTCTGCTCGGCCAGGTCGGCGGCTTTCTCCGCGAGCATGCGCAGGTGGCGGGCCTGATCCTCCTGGATCGGCTTGCGGACTGCGCGATAGCGTGGGGCGGTGGCCGCGTGGTAGAAATGGCTCAGTTCCGGCAGCGGGATCGCATTCCCCGCCTCGAAGGAGGTGGCCACGTTCTTGGTTCCCTGGTCGCCGGTTGACTGGCACCCCGCGAAGAGCGACCCCGCCCCGACGCCAAGGAGAACAACGATGCCCTGCGTCATCTTCCTCATTTCACGGTTCTCCGCCTGCCGAGCCCGATTATCGGTCGTGTCGAGCAGCCTGGGCAGCCATCGTTCCCTCAGGGTGAACGCTGGGTTCAGTCAATCGTAGGCCGGTCCCGCGCGCGAGTCAAAAACCGGCTTTGCACGATGATCCTCGGAAGGCGGCGTGTTTACGGCTTACGGGGTCTCATTCCCCGACCTGCGGGCTATTGAGGAGATCACCGATCCATGTGGGGAAGGGCATGGCCGTCTTCAGAGAATCGCCGACCGAGTAGCTGACGAAGTCCATCATTCCGATGGTCGCCGCGTCCTTGATGTCGGTCATGCAGGAACTCAAGGTCACCCCAGGTACCAGCATTGCCAGTAGAGGTAGCCACTTGCACCATCTTCGCATACGAACCTCCCGAGAGTCATCGCGATGAAGACGTGTCTTCATCAGCCATTTGCTGCTCAGAACGCTGCCTGGAACCGGACGCCCGCGACGAAAGCATCCCGGGCCTCGTGCCGGCCACCAGGATTGAGGATCCACTGGAAATCCGGAGAGATCGTGAGCCATCCGGTCACTTTGAGGGCGTAGTAGAGTTCCAGGGCCGTTTCTCGTCCTGGGTCGTCGCCCTGCAGTTTGAGACGATCGCTGAGAATGCCCTGGGCCACTCCGAATCCGACCACGTCCTCATCACGAGTGGGGATAAGGCCCAAATACTGGCTGCCGATGCTCCAGAAGTGGTTAAGCTCGTTGACGTCGCCAGGAGCGTAGCCGTACCGGAAGAACAGGCCAAGGCCCTGGTGATCGTCGTCTTCTCCAGGTTTCTCCTTGAACACCATTTGGTCGAGGCTGGTATAGAAGCCGGTATCGTCGCTCTTGTGGGGGACGGTCAGCCGCCGGCCGTCAAGATCATCGAAGAACTTTGCCTTGGGCTGAGGATCGTACCACAGACCGACGCGATAGCCTCCCGGGAGCACGCCCCAGGGGGTCTTAAAGGTCGGGGTGAAGCCGGCCTCGAAGAGGCTGGTGAAGTTGTCCTCCTCGTGAAAGGCAGTGTGTAAACCGGTCTCTCGCCAGTCTGCCTGGGCATCTGCGATTCCTGCCCCGAAGTAGAACCACTCACCGGGTGCCACTATGACTTGCGCGCCCAGGGAGCCGAGGGCCTCGCCCGGGAATGGGAGATTGAACGTGTTGATCAGTCCCCCGTTCAGGAACTGGCTCGTCTCGTCGTTGGCGTAGGCGTTGGTGTCGAAGTCGACGGAGAGGTTGATCTTGCCGACTCGGACGCGGACTTGCTTGTCCAGGAGCGACTGCTCGTACCACATCTCGAGCACGTCGATGGCTTCGTCGCCGGTGGCGTCGCCGTTGACCCCGAAGTAGTCTCCGGGATGACCGTGGCCGCTTACCCCGTCATCCCAGCTTCCCTGGGTGTAAATGTACAGCGTGCCGCCCTGGAGGAGTCTCATCGCCTCGAGGTCGAACGTGGTCTCGAGGTCGACACTGCCGCTGAAGCGGTCGGCGCCGCGGGTGCGAAGGCCGCCGTGGGCATTGCCCTGGTAGATTGAGGTCAGACCCAGGCTGAAAGTCAGCCCGCGTTCCTCCAGCCGCGTTCTGGCTCCGCCCCAGTTGCCAATCAGACGCTCGGCCGTCAGCAGACTGTACGGTTCATCCTCTCCGGAAGGCTGCGTTTCCGCTGGTTGGGTGGTTGCGGATGGCGTGATCCGCGTTGTCGGGGGGATTTCGGTTGTTTCCGCCGCTCCAGGTGTGGCCAGAAGCCAAGGTACCCACCAGTATGTTGACCATCTCACACTGCGTTCTCCCTGGCGAGTCGTGGATACCGCTCGCAGGCCGCGAAGCGTAAGCGTTCGCGGCCACACGATGGCCATGTCTACCATCGCTCACAGAGGATTATCGGAAGTTGACTCCTGGGCCCGCACAGAAGTTCGGGGGGGGCCGCTGATGCACGCCACTGACGCGTCGGCGGGGATGACGGTTTTACGTCCGAGACAGGTTTTCGCCTAGTCGTTCCCCGGTGTGGTCAGCTGTTGAGATTCATCGAAACACGGACGGAGCGGGCGAATAAGCCGAATTCTGTTGTCCAGCTGCGGTTGCCCGTGGCCGGACGGCGGTCATTCATCTTGGCGGCCTGTTGCCAGGTCGCTCTTGCGCCCTACCCGCAGCTCAGGCGAGGCGGGCCACCTCTTGCTGCTTATTTGGGCTTGCTGGCGGTGGGGTTTGCCCTGCCGTCACCGTCACCGGTGGCGCGGTGCGCTCTTACCGCACCATTTCACCCTTACCGTGGGCATGCCGCGTGGGGCTTTGGCTGGGGTCACCGCCCGAGGAGCCTGAATGGCCGAATGCATGATCAGGCGTTCCCATGCGTTCACCGAAGCCTTGCGCGGCATGCCGACGGCGGTGTCGTTTCTGTGGCACTATCCCGCGGATCGCTCCGGGTCGCCGTTAGCGACCACCGTGCCCTGCCCAGTTCGGACTTTCCTCCCGGTCGGCGTTTTGAACGTCGACCGAGCGACCGCCTCGCCCGCTCCGTCTGCTGAGGATTATATCCTCGTTGGGGGGGAAGCCCCATGTCTTCGATCGGGTTCGCCGTAGGGTTTGGGTTATCGCGGGAGCCGGGAGACTTGGGGGGGAAGCCGTCAAGCTGGTACGAGGGATCGGGTGGCCATGGTGGCCGCCTGTCGCGAGTCGAGGCAGACGACGCGGTTGCGGCCGTGGTTTTTGGCATCGTAGAGGCACTGGTCGGCCCGTTTCAGGATCTCGCGGGGGGTGAGGCCCGGGTCGTCCGGATTCATGTGGGCGACTCCCAGGCTGGCCGTGATGGGGACGAAATGTCCTTTGCAGGGAATGCGCAGCTTGGCGATGGTCAGGCGGAGATCTTCGGCCAAGGCTCGCAGTTGACGTGCCGAGAGTCCACGGACGATGAGTACGAACTCTTCGCCGCCGTACCGGCCGGGGTATTGCTGGTCCGTTGCCACCTGTCTGAGCACCCCGCCGATCATTGTGAGGGCCTCGTCGCCGGTCTGGTGGCCGAAGGTGTCGTTGAGCTTCTTGAATCGATCGAGATCGAGGATGATCACTCCGATCGATTCCCGAGCGGTACAGGCCCGCGTGCACTCCTCCTCCAGCCGTTCATCGAGTGCCGCTCGATTGGCGATCCCGGTGAGGACGTCGGTGGAGGCTTTTTCGACCAGCTGGCGGTTCTGAGCGTTGAGTTCCTTGACCTTTCTCTGGGCCTCCTGCTCGCGGTGGGCCGCTTGCACTCGTTCGAGTTCCGCGGCCATGGACAGTTGGGCCAGGCGGTTGAGTGCCGCCTTCTGGATCTCCTGGTAGCCTACGCTCCGCTCGATTTCGAGATCGAACAGCTGGGCGGTGGATCGTACGTGCTGGTCGATTTCGTCGAGGATGGCGTCGAGATCCGGAAGGCTCATCTCGATCCCGTCCGTGACCTGCCTCTTGGCAAGTCTGATCTGGTTGACCGGATTGCTGCTCAGCAGGGCGTCGGTGAGGATCGAAGCTGCTCGGAGCAGGCGGCTCGAACTGGGGCCACTGTTCGTTTCGGCGGCAGGAGCGTCGACCGGTGAATGGTGGCTGGATACGGCGATAGAGAGGCTTTCCGGCAGGCCCCACTGATTGAGCAGGGTGGTGGTCAGTTCCTCGTGCGAGACGCCTAGCACGGCCTTTTCGACATCGGGCAGTGACTGCCGGGTGTTGCGGTGTCTGCGATCCGCTTCGAGATACAGGTCCGCGGCGCAGTGCACGGCGGCGAGGATGCCGATGTCGGCGAGGAGCCCGCCCACGAGGCATTCTTCGGCCATGGAGCGGTCGGTCCGCTCGGCCAGGAGCCGGGCGAGGACAGCCATGGTAAGGGAACGTCGCCAGTAGGTCGCGTAGTCAAACGCCTCGCATCGTTCCCGTCTCCAGATGTCCACGAGGGAGAAGCTCAGCACGATGACCTTGACCGACCTCAGGCCCAGGATCACCATTGCTTGCTGGACAGAGGCGATCCTGCGAGACATTCCGAAGAGGGAGGAATTGACCACTCGGAGGAGTTTGCTGGTCAGGGCGGGGTCCTGTTGCACGATGCGGGCGAGATCCAGGATCGAGAAGTCGTCGTTTTGGGTCAACTGCAGGACCTGGAGGGCTACGGTCGGCAGGGAAGGCAGGTTGTCCGCCTGTTGTATTCGTTCTAAGAGGGTATCCGCCATCAGCAGACTGTTCCTACGCCGGTTCCTGTCAGGATGTTCCTTCACTCTGGAATCGGCAGGTCAAGGGCTCGGGTTCAGATGCATCTTCGCTGTATCTTTTGCCCGGCGCTGCGTTTTTTTTCGGGCCGGGCAGGTTATCGGTC
This sequence comes from Phycisphaerae bacterium, assembly GCA_018003015.1. Classification (NCBI taxonomy): domain Bacteria; kingdom Pseudomonadati; phylum Planctomycetota; class Phycisphaerae; species Phycisphaerae bacterium. The sequence goes on from JAGNEZ010000030.1 coordinate 38,154, forward strand.
GTATGGAGAGCGGCGGGAAGGCCGATATAATGGCCGCGGGCCGAGGCTCCGGCGGGGTTGCCGGGGTATGGCGGCCGTTGACCCGCGCTCTGGAGGACAGCCTTGAGCGAGCAGACCGAACCGACCCTGCCGCCCTCGAAGATTCTGGTTGTGGACGACAACGCCCAGAATCTCGAGTTGCTGATGGCGTATCTGGAAGGTCTTCCGAACGTGACCGTGATCCCAGCCTCGAATGGGATCGAGGCCATGATCAAGGTTGGCCGGGACCTGCCCGACCTGATCTTGCTGGATGTCATGATGCCGAAGATGTCGGGCTTTGAAGTCTGCCGGCAGATCAAGAGCGATCCGGCGACGCGTGACATGCCGGTGATCATGGTGACCGCCTTGAACGAGATGGGTGACCACGAGCGGGCCAGGGATTGCGGTACCGACGAGTTTCTGACCAAGCCGGTGGATCGGACCGAGCTGGTGGCCAGGGTTCGCAGCCTTCTGAGCGTGCGGCATTTGAAGCGGCAGATGGAAGGAGACTGAGGGCAAATCACCATGGATGAGCCCAGAAGGTTGACGTTGGCGCGTGGTGTGCACACTGGCGCGGGCGCGGGACTCATGGTCTTGATGTCCGTTTCTCTTGCGTTTGCCCAAGGCAGTCAGCCTGGTGTTGGGGCGTCACCCGCTTCCCGGGTGTCGGGCGATCCGGTCGCGGAAGCCAAGCGCCTCGTTGACCGGCCGGATGTCCGGGTCAGCGTTCTCGAGAACGGGCTCACCGTTATTCTGAGAATCCATCGTTGTGCCCCGGTGGTTTCCGTCCGCATGTGTTGCAGAACCGGCAGCCTTTACGAACAGGAATACCTGGGCAGCGGGATGAGTCATCTGTTTGAGCACCTGTTACACGGGGCGGCGACCGCCACTCGAGGCGAGGCGGACTGCGCCCGGATTCTCAACGAGATCGGCGGTAACAGCAACGCTTACACCAGCCTGCAGGAAACGGCCTACTTCATCAACGCCGGAAGGCAGCATCTGCCGGCGGCGATCGAGCTGCTGGCCGACTGGATTACCCGGCCGACCTTTCCACAGGCGTCGTTCGAGCGGGAGTGGGGTGTTGTCCAGCGAGAGCTGGATCGCGACACGGACGATGTCGAGACTCAGCTCCACTACATGACCATGGAGACACTCTACCCCGGGCATCCGGCCCGCTATCCGGTGATCGGGTATCGGCCGGTCGTTCGGTTGCTGAAGAAGGAGGACATCATCGGCTACTACCGCCGGATGTACGTTCCGGACCACATTGTGGTCTGTATCGCCGGCGATCTCGATCTGGACGTGGCTTTGGCGATAGTTCAGCGGCAGTTCGCCGACTTCGCTCGGAGGCGCGTGCCGAGCATCGTGCTCCCAGACGTACCCCCGATGACCTCGCCGAGGAGTGCCGCCAAGCGGATGAAGGTTCAGGCGGCCATGGTTCGGTTCGCGTGGCCTTCAATCTCGCTTCTTCAGCCTGATCTGCACGCCCTGGATGTGCTGAGCTTCGTGCTGGCCGAAGGGGAGAGCTCCCGGCTGTTGCGAGCGATTCGCGATCGCGGACTGGCCTACACCATCGAGAGCGACAGCTGGACGCCGAGCTGGGGCAGGGGGGTATTCGCGATAACTCTGCGCCTTGATCCGTCGAGGATCGAGGAAGCCAGCGCGGCTCTGATGGAGCAGCTCGAGGCGATTCGCCGCGACCTGATCACCCCGGACGAACTGAACCAGGCCAAGAGGCAGAAAGCCGCCGAGCATGTTCTGGGCAGCCAGACGGCTGAGGATGTTGGCGCCATGATAGCCCAGGACTACATGGCGACCGGCGACATTGACTTCAGCAGTTCCTACGTCATCCAGATCCAGAAGGTCACAGCCGAGGAGATTCGCGAGGTGGCCCGCAGGTACCTCGTGCCTCGGCGGCAGGCGACGATCAGCATTTTGCCGGAGGGTTTCCAGCCCAGGACGAAGGAGGTCGCCGCGGTCCCCGGTCCCGAGCCGGTTCGGAAGGTGATCCTGCCCAACGGCCTGCGTTGTCTGATCCGGCGTGATCCGACCACCCCCCTGGTGGCGATCCAGTCGTTTTCGCTGGGCGGCGTGCTCTTCGAGGACGCCAGCACCAACGGGCTGAGCCAGTTGGCCGCTCAGCTCGCTCTACGTGGCACGGAGAAGCGGACTGCCGAGGAGATTGCCCGGTTTTTCGACGCCCGGGGCGGTGCGATCGCCACCGTTTCGGGCAGCAACACGATTTCCTTCATGGCCCAGGTGCTCAAGCAGGATTTTCCGGAGGCGATCGAAGTGTTCGCGGATGTGGTCTGCCGCCCGAGCTACCCCGCCCAGGAGCTGGGGGTGCTGCGCCCTCGTCTGCTAGACCAGATTGCCCGGGTCAATGAAGACTGGCGATCGGAGCTGATGGCCTATTTCGACGGGCGGATGTTCAAGAACAGCCCGTATCGGCTCCATCCTTTGGGCTCGATGCCGGTGGTGACCAAGGTCACGCGGGAGGACGTGGCCGCCTTCCACCGCAGCCATGTGATCGGGCCGAACACGGTGGTGGCGGTTTTCGGCGACGTGGATGTTGGGCAGGCGGAGGCTCTTCTGCAGACGCATTTCGCCGGGCTGCCTTCGGGTCAGCAGCCGATCCCGGCGGTCCCCGAGGAACCGCGGCTGGACAAGCCCGCTCTGTACATCAAGCAGAAGCCGGCGACGCGTGATGCGGCCGGCATTCAGATCGGTTACCCGGGCGTGAGACTCACGGATGTCGACGATGCGGTATCGATGACGGTGCTGGACACCATTGTGAGCGGCTACAGCTTTCCGAGCGGGTGGTTGTTCGATTCGCTTCGCGGGGGGGACCGCAGCCTGGTGTACGAAGTGCATGCGATGAACCGGCCGGGTTTGCTGCCCGGCGTATTCCTGGTCTATGCGGCCTGTCAGCCGACGCGGGTCACTGAGGTGTACCGGATCGTCAGCCAGCAATTGGATCGCGCTCGGGCGGGCGAGTTCACCGCCGAGGAGCTCAGCCGGGCCAAGGCGGTCATGACCACGACCGAGATGATGGAGACTCAGACCAGCAGTGCCCGGGCGACGCAGGCGGCGCTGGATGAGTTGTACGGCCTGGGTTTCGACTATCACGACCACTTAGCCGAACGGCTCGGGAAGGTCACCCTGGACGACGTCAAGGCGGCGGCCCGGAATTACCTTTCCTCGCCGCCGGTGATCGTAGTCGTCACCCCGGCTCCGGAGGAGGTTCGCCTGGGCTTCGAGCCGCAGGCCGTCGATCGCGATCAGGCGGTGGAGCAGCCGGGCGGGAAGGGTGCCGAATGAGCAAGGACTACCAGGCGCTGCCGCTGGCCGAGTTCATCGCCGACACGGCGCTGAAGTCGCCGACGCCGGGGGGTGGCAGCGTTGCAGCCGTCGTGGGGGCGATGGCGGCCGCGCTGGGGCACATGGCCTTGGTTTACACGGCGGGGAAGCCCGCCTACGCCGCCCACGAGGAATGTCTTCGGCGGACCTTGGCCGAGCTCCACCGGTCGTCCGGGGATTTCATGCGGCTGATGCAGGAGGACATGGCGGCCTACGAGGAGTACGCTGCGGCGCGGAAGTCCGGCGACCCGGATCGGCAGAGAGTCGCGCTGGATCGAGCCACCGCCGTACCCATGGAGATGATCACTCTGGCCGACGCCGTGGGGGCCAACCTGGACGAGGTAAAGGCTTGTACGAACCCGCAGCTCTTCAGTGACCTTCAGGCCGCGGCCATCCTGATCGCGGCGGCGGCGCGGGCGGCGGCCACGAGTGCAGTGGTCAATCTGAAGATGCTCCCCGATCGCAAGGAGGCCGAGCGACTGGACGATCGGCTGAGCCTCATGCTCGCACGGCTGAGCCGGCATTGCGACGCGGTGACACACTATCAGGCCGCGCCCTAGCAGGCGATCACGTTGCCCGGAACATGCGCTGATTGATGCCGCCCGGTCCGATGCCGACCTCGACCGGCCGCAGGCATCTCGGGCAGCGACCTTCGTAGGCGGTGCCGTCGCGATTCCGGTAGATCCTCGCGTAGGTGCCGCAGCAGTCGAACTTGATGCCGATCCATCTGCGCGGGCTTGGCTCCGAACCCGCGTTCACGTCGACGGTGTGAGCCGAGGCCGGATCCTCGATTCCCGGGATATCCACGATGTAGTCCGGACCGTGCGGCATTTGCTCTATCATCGGCAGCGTGCGACGAGAAAATCAAACGAGATGGCGCGGGCCGGGTTGCAGGGACTGGAGGCGGGTGGTCACGCAACCGGTCTGGTGTCTCACTTTGGGGCTTGCAGCTCCTCGACGGCCGGGAGGTCCTCCAGGCTGGAGAGGCCGAAGACCTCGAGGAAGTGTTTGGTCGTGCCATAGAGCATAGGGCGGCCCACGTCCTCGGCCCGGCCGACGATCTTCACCAATCCCAGTTCACGCAGCCGGTTCAGCGTTTCACCTGCCGACACGCCACGGATGGACTCGACCTCTGCTCGGACGACCGGCTGCTTGTAGGCGACGACGGCCAGCGTCTCCATGGCCGCGGGAGACAGCTTGGAGTCCTGGCGGCTCTGCCGCAGTCGCCGGAGCCAGGTGTTGTATACCGGAATGGTCAGCATCTGGAAGCCGCCGGCGATCTCCTCGATGCGGAAGGAGTTGCCCGTCTTGTCATACTCCTTGTTGAGCTCTTGGATGATCTTGCGGACCTCGCGGGCCGAACCGGTGCCGATGATGGATACGATCTTGGCCAGGGTCAGCGGTGCATCGGACGTGAACAGGATGGCCTCGATTACGCGTTCGGTGCTCAGCTCGCCGAGACCGGCGCCGAAGTCCGGCGGGGCTTCGGTGAGGTTCTCGTCATCGAGTGGTTGATCGTCGGGCACGGTAAGGCGAAGCGGCTCGACGGGGGCGGGGGCGTCAGCCGCTTCATTGGGGAGCTCTCCCGGCAGTGCAGTGCCGGTCTCCGCTAATGGGGCGTCGATGTCTTCCAGCTCGGCATTGGCCTCGGCGGCAGCGAGATTGAGTGCCGCGGCTTCTCCCTCGCCACCTGTCGCGCCAAGGTCGGCGTCGCCCGCGCCGTCGACGATCGACAGGCCGACTTCGCGGTTGGCTGTGGCTGTGTCGCCCGTGGTTGCGCCGAGGCTGGCGCCGGTGTTGTGTGCCCGGGGCCGTGTTGCAGGGCTCTCCGGTTCAAGCGGTTCGGCCTGGCCGGCTCTGTTCTTCTGCTTCTTCTTGCTCATGGCAATCCTGGTACAACTGGTCAGAGCAGGTGGCATAGTATACCGAGTTGTGGGAGGATCGTCCATGAGGCTATGATACGCGCCATGCGTTGGCTGGTAGATGCGATTTACCTGTGTGCGGCGGTGGCCCTGGCTCCGCTGGTGGTCTACCGGGCGTATGCAACCGGGAAGTACCGCTGCGACTGGGATCAGAGGCGCGGGCATCTTCCCGATCTGCCGGCGGGCAGGACCAGGGTCTGGATCCATGCCGTTTCGGTGGGGGAGGTGAACGCGGTTCGCGGTCTGGTCCAGTCATGGCAGGCACGAAGTCCGGAAACGGAGATCATTCTCTCGACGACCACGGACACGGGGGTTGCCCGGGCTCGGCAGCTGTTCCCTGACCTGCTGGTGATTCGTTATCCGCTGGACCTGAGTTGGTGTGTGAGCCGGGCGTTGGACCGCGTCAAGCCGAGTCTGGTGGTGCTCGTGGAGCTGGAGGTATGGTACCAGTTTGCGACGTTGGCCGCCGGTCGGGGGATTCCGGTCTGCGTGGTGAATGGGCGGTTGAGCGAGCGGAGCTGCCGGCGTTTCGCGTGGGTCGGGCCGGTCGTTCGGCAGATGTTCGGATCGCTGGCCTGGGTGGGGGCCCAGGATGAGGTTTATGCTGCTCGATTTCGCCGCATGGGTGTGCCCAGCGATCGCGTGGCGGTGACCTCCTCGATGAAGTGGGACACGGCCGACCTGGCGGACACCATCGCGGGCAGTGAGGTCGCGGCCGCGGCCCTGGGGCTGGACCGTGGCCGGCCGATCTGGGTCTGCGGCAGTACGGGGCCCGGCGAGGAAGAGGTTGTTCTGGCGGCGCTGGAGCGACTCTGGGCCGCTCATCCGGGGCTTCAGGTGATCCTCGTGCCGCGTAAGCCGGAGCGCTTCGACGAAGTGGCGGACCTGATTGTCAAGAAGGGCTTTACTTGCGTTCGCAGGAGCGAATCGCCGGACGGAACCACTCGTTCGGCCGGCGAGGGAGCCGTGTTTCTGGGCGACACCATGGGCGAGCTCCGCAAGTTCTACAGTATCGCGGATGTCGTCTTTGTCGGGCGGACGCTGGCCAAGATGGGCGGGTCGGACATGATGGAGGTGGCGGCCCTGGCTCGGCCGGTTGTGGTGGGGCCGCACACCGAGAATTTCGCGGACACGATGCGGCAGTTCCAGGCTGGCGGAGGCGTGCGGGTGCTGCGTTCCGATCTGGAAGTCGGTGAACCGGCCCTGGAACTAGCGGGCGTGATCGATGCCTTGTTCGCGGATCCTGAGGCCGCGAAGGCTCTGGGTGCCGCTGGCCGCGAGGTGGTCAAGCGCAATCGCGGAGCGATTGACCGGACGTTGAATGCCCTGATGGAGAGGATGCCGCATGCCAAGCAGCACACTGCGTAAGCAGCTGATGAAGAACGTTCGCAGCCTGGTGGTTAAGGTAGGGACCGGGGTGCTGACCGGCAACACCGGTCAGCTGGACAAGCCGCTGATTGCCCGCCTGGGGCGGCAGCTGGCTCAGATCCAGGGTCGGGGCATCGCCGTCACTCTGGTGACCAGTGGGGCGGTGGGGGCGGGGATGGGGGTTGTGGGCCTGGCCAGTCGCCCGCGGACCCTGCCCGCCCTGCAGGCTGCCGCGGCCGTCGGGCAGCCGACCCTGATGGGCTTCTACGCCAAGGTTCTCGAGCGGTGCGGCCTGCACGCCGGTCAGCTTCTCCTGACCCGGGCCGACTTCGAGGATCGAGCCAGGTATGTCCACATTCGGAATACGATCGAGGCGCTGCAGCATCTGCGGGCCATCCCGATCATCAATGAGAACGACACCGTGGCGGTGGATGAGCTCGATCGCTTCGCCGACAATGACACCATCGCCGCGTTGCTCACCAACCTGCTCCGGGCTGACCTGCTGGTGATTCTGAGCGTAGTTGACGGCCTTCTGGATGCGGAAGGGCAACGTGTGGATCTCGTGCCTCGTGTGGACGAAGGGGCCTTGGGGCTCGTTCGTACCGATCGTTCCAAGCTAGGCAGCGGAGGCATGGGCGGGAAGCTCACGGCCGCACGGATGGTGACCGAGGCCGGAGAAGCCGTCGTGGTGGCAAGCGGTCGCGAGCGTGACGTGCTTGTGCGATTGCTGGACGGCGAGCGGCTGGGGACGATCTTCGCGCCCGCGAAACGCAAGATCTCTGCTCGGCACCGCTGGATCCGCAACGCGGTTCGGCCGGCGGGCAAGGTCGTGCTTGATGACGGAGCCGTCTTGGCGGTCGTCCGCAACGGCAAGAGTCTTCTCCCGCGCGGCATTACCCGGGTAACCGGTGCGTTTGACCGCGGGGCGATCATTGCCCTGGTGAACGCTCAGGGCGAGACCATCGCCCGCGGCAAGAGCAACTTCAGCAGCCAGGAGCTCGACAAGGTCAAGGGCCGGAAGTCCTCGGAGATCGCGGCCATCTTGGGCCACAAGACCTTCGACGAGGCCGTGCATCGGGATCATCTCGTCCTCATCGGGGCGAAGGGGGAACAGTAGGGGCGGGAGGCCAAGACGCGGAATGCCGGAAGCCGGGAGGTGCGGCACCGGGTTCTCAAGAAACCAAGGCGTCGAAATCCACCGATGGAAACGCTGAACGGCTCACGCGGCAGAACCTGAACTACCAACCTTCGTCATAGCAGTAGCCGTCGTAGCAGTAATCGTCGTAGTAGGCGTCCTCATAGTAGTAGTCGTCATAGTAGTAATAGTCGTCGTAGTAGTAGTCATCGTAGTAATAGTCATCGTAGTAGTACCACGCGTCGTCGTAGCCCGAGTCGTAGTAGCCGTCGAACCACACCTCATCGTAGTAGTACTCGTCGTCGTATTCGTAGTCGCCGTAGATCGGCACGACAGGAATGAAGCTGCCCTCGAAGTCGCATCCTCCCATGTTGAGGGCGGCCAGAGCAGTCAAAGTGAGAACTGGAAAGGCGAAGGTCATCGCACGATCGCACGCCGTCTGCATGGTTCGGGGACTCATAGCCATTCCTTTCCGCGGTCCGGTCAATCTCGTCCGGGCGTCGCAAGGCTTGCCGGCGGAGACAGCACAGGAAAGCGAAGTCTACACCCCAATAGACACGACCACAGGCACCAAGTTGGCTGGAAACGCCGAGGTCGCATCGTTCATGCCCCCGGGCTCGTTGACCGATGACCCTGACGGCGCGAGTTCGGCTTCAAAGGACCTGGCCCCACAGACCGGAAACCTCCTCTGCAATCAAGACAAGTCCTTGTTTTGTCAGGATTTGTGTCAGTCGTTCGGTTTGTCTTGGGGCAAGGTTGCCCAAGCCCGGGAGGCGGGTCCGGACCGGGTGCGAGCGAGTTGACGGCTTTGGAGCGTCAGGTGCTGGTGGCCGCTTGTCTGGCTCCCGGCGGATTCGGGCAGGCGACCGATGTCACCCGCCGTGCCACCCGTCTTCACAGTGACGCTGTCACAATTCACCGAGTGGGGCGTCATGTTATGCGGCATCAAGCCCTCTGCGGGAACGGGTCGCCCGGGCTCACTCGTTTTCCCCATCGTTGCACCGGTCTTTCCTTGGCTCGACGAGCGGTTTCCTCGCATCCGGTCATAGCGGTTGCCATTGAGGGCGGCTCAAGCCGGCGACACTCCAGGATTCCTGTGTCGTTCCTACAACCGGCTGGAAACGGGACGCGGGTTCCCCTATTGTTCTGTGTGACGGGCAGGGATGGCCGTCGGCCATTCGATGGGGTATCTTCGCAGTTCGATGGAGAACACAGCATGAGGCCTTTGTTTGCGATCGCCTTGGTTTTCGGAGTCCTCGCCCTTGTGTCCCTCGTATCTGCCGCGGACGCGGCCAAAGTCGTCAGGGACTGGCCGCAATGGCGAGGACCGTTACGGGATGGCAGGTCGATCGAGACCCGGCTGCTCAGGAAATGGCCAGAGGAGGGCCCGCCGCTGGCGTGGAAGGCGGAGGGGCTGGGCATGGGTTACTCGAGCGTGTCGATCGTCGGAAACAGGATCTTCACCATGGGCGACAAGGGCAAGGACCAACTCGTCATTGCCCTCGATCTTGCCACGCGCGAGCCAGTCTGGACGGCACGCGTGGGAGAGCCATGGGGCGACGGCGGGCCGAGAGGCACGCCGACGGTGGACGGCGAGCGGGTTTACGCGCTCGGTGCTCATGGGGATTTGGTCTGCTTGGCGATGGTCGATGGCAAGGAGATCTGGCGCAAAAGCCTGAAGAAGGACTTCGGCGGGAAGATGATGTCGGGGTGGGGCTACAGCGAGTCGCCGCTGGTGGATGGTGACAAGCTGGTGTGCACGCCCGGCGGTGACGATGCCGCGATCGCGGCCCTGGACAAGAAGACCGGCGAGACCATCTGGACGAGCAAGTTGCCGTCGCTGGGTCCCAAGGGCAACGACGGGGCGGGCTACTCTTCGCTGGTCGTTTCCCAGGGGGCCGGCGTCCGGCAATACGTGCAGCTCATGGGTCGTGGGGCGGTCAGTGTTGCGGCCGATGACGGGCGGTTCCTGTGGTGCTATAACCGCATCGCCAGCGACGTGGCCAACGTGCCGACCTGCATTGTGGATGGGGACTTCGTCTTCGCCACCGCCAGCTACGAGAACGGCAGCGGTCTGTTGAAGCTGAGTAGAGCTCCGAACAAAGGAGTCCAGGCGACCGAGGTATACTACCTCGGCCCGGACAAGTTCGAGAATCATCACGGGGGCGTCATACTGGTGAAGGGATTCGTCTACGGCGGCCACGGGCGCAACAACGGCTCGCCCACCTGCATCGATTTCAAGACCGGCAAGATCATGTGGCAGGCCAAGGGCATCGGACGGCGGTCTGCCGCGATCACCTACGCTGACGGCCATCTCTACTTTCGTTACGAGGATGGCCTCATGGCTCTGATCGAGGCCAATCCCAGGGAGCTGAGGGTTGCAGGCACGTTCAAGATTCCGACCCGCGGCGGCCCGAGCTGGCCTCATCCGGTCGTGGCGGACGGCAAGCTTTACATCCGGCATGAGGGCACTCTGCTCTGTTACGATATCAAGGCGAAGTGACCTGACGCGTAGGTCATGGTGGGATCCGCAGATGAATACACAAGCTGGTCTCGCTCTTCTGGTCGTGGTGTTCGCGGCCGGTTCTGCTCCGACTCGAGCCGAGGATTCTCCGGTGGTCTGGAGCCGGGGGCCTCATCTCCTGCTGGACGAGACGTTGATCGCCGAGGAAAAGGGCTTGCGACGTGAGGTTCAGCATCCGTCGCGATTGCCTGATCCTGTGGTGACCAGTTTCGAGGATGGCTGCTTTCAGCCTTGGGTGACGGTGGTTCGGGATCCCCAGACGAAGCGGTTCCGGATGTGGTACAACGTGCCCGCCAGCCCCGGAAACGCCATCGAATCGAGTTTGGCGTACATCGAGTCTGAGGATGGAATTCACTGGATCAGGCCGCATCGAATCCTGAAGACTCCGCCGATCCAGTTTGGCGTAAGTGTCATCGATGAAGGCTTGCGCTGCTCGGATCCGTCCCGCCGCTTCAAGCTCGCGTGGTGGAAAGGCGGCGGTTTGCGGGTTGCGGCGTCGCCGGACGGTATTGCCTGGGCGCCCCTAGCTGAAGGTGTGGTTCTGCCCACGAACCACGACATCACCGCCATCGACTGGGATCCGGTCCGTGGCCGCTACATGGCCCTCCTGTCGATCCAGCCGGACGGCGGTCCATTCAAAGGGCTCCGGATGCCGCATCAGAGCGTCAGCACCGACCTGGTGAACTGGCGGCGGCCGCCGTGGCAGATCGTGGCACCGGATGCGAAAGCGGCCATCGAGAAGGGGGAGACTCAGTTCTACGGGATGAGCGCGGTTGTGGCTCGCGGTGATTTGTTGGTCGGCATGGTCAAGGTGCTGCGCGATGACTTGAATTGCGAACCTGGCAAGAAGGCCGCCGAACTTCACGATCCGCAACGTCCCTTTGCCGGTTTGGGCTATACGGTCCTGGCGTGGAGCCGTGACGGTGAGCACTGGAAGCGGGAGACTGAGCCGTTTCTCGATCGCAATCCACAGCCCGGCACGTGGGACCGGGCCATGGCTTGGGGTGACGATCAGATCATCGTGGGTGATTTCACATACGTCTACTATGGCGGCTACCGGTGGGGCCACAAGGCGGAGCGGTTCACCGAGCGTCAAATCGGCTTCGCGCAAATGCCTCGTGACCGGTACGTCGGCTTCACCGCTGGGGAGAAAGCGGGTCGGCTGCGCACCCGAGCCGCGGCGCTGCAATCGTCGGAGATGACCGTCAACGCCCGAGTGAAGGCCGATTCCGGCGAATTGAAGGTTCGTGTCCTTGACCAGGCCGGCCGGCCGCTCGCTGGCTTCGACTGGGACGATTGCCTTCCGATCCGGGGCGATCGAGTTGACCACCCGGTTGTGTGGAAGAGCAGGGCTCGGCTTCCCGGGGACAAGCCCGTGCATGTCGACTTTGAGCTCAAAGAGGCGACGCTCTACAGCTTCGACCTCAAGTAACACGCCCGTCGGGATGTTGGAACCAGGCGATCATGCCCATCCTCGGTCAAGGGGATGTGCCGGGAGTCTCCGTGAATCCGGAGAAGCCGCCTGGAGCCGGTGGCCGGCCGGTGCTACAATCCCCTGGCTTGGATTGGAGCTGATACGAGACCGCGTCGCGGTTGTTCGGGGAGATCCTTGGAGCTGTGCGAGTTATCACTCTCAGCCTGATATCGGTATGGATGATGGTCTGGATTGCCGGCTCGACTTCGGCAGGAGACTGGCCCCAGTTCCGCGGGCCGGCACGGGACGGCATATCGACGGAGACCGGCCTTCTTCGTCAGTGGCCCGAGGGCGGGCCGAAGGTGCTCTGGAGCGTGGACGTGTGTCAGGGCTATGCGGGTCCCGCCATCGTCGGCGAGCGGGTGTTCTTCAACGATTACGACGAGAAGAGCAAGGAGTGGCTGGCCCGCTGCCTGGACTTCAAGACTGGCACAGAGATCTGGCGTCACAAGGAAGCCAAACTCATCCGCGCGAACCACGGTATCACCCGTACCGTGCCGGCGGCGGACGACAAGCATGTCTTCTCGTTCGATCCCAAGTGCGTGTTTCACTGTCTCGATGCGGAGGCCGGAAAGGAGATATGGCGTAAGGAACTGGTCCAGGAATACAAGGCCACCATTCCCGCGTGGTACAACGGCCAGTGCCCGTTGCTGGACGGCGATCGGGTGATCATCGCCACCGGTGGAACTGCGTTGTTGGTGGCCCTGGAGAAGGCCTCGGGCAAGGTGATCTGGGAGACGCCCAATCCCGACAAGATCCCGATGTCACATTCCTCGGTCATGCCCGCCGAGATCGAGGGTGTGAAGCAGTACCTGTACATGACCCTGGGGGGGTGTTTCGGCATTTCCGCCCAAGATGGCAGGCGACTCTGGTTCTTCCCGTGGAAGTTCAACATCGCGGTGCCCACCTCGGCGCTTCATGTCGGCGATGGGAAGATCTTCCTGACCAGCTGCTACGAGGCTGACGGGGCGATGATCCAGGTCAAGAGGGATGGTGACAAGTTCGCCGTCGAGCAGCTTTTCAAGATGGCCGCCAATGACTGGAACTCCGAGGTTCACACGCCGATTCTCTTCCAGAACCACATATTTGCGGTTGGCAAGAAGCAGCGAGGCCTGTTTACCTGCCTTGACATGGATGGCAAGCAGGTTTGGACCAGCGAGGCCAAAGCGAGCTTCGGGCTGGGCGGCTATCTGCTGGCGGACGGCATGTTCTTCGTCCTTGAAGGCGACACCGGCATGCTCCGTGTGCTGGAGGCCAATACCAAGGAATACAGGGAACTGGCCAAGATCCAGGTGCTCAGTGGGCATGATGTCTGGGCGCCGATGGCCCTGTCCGACGGCAAGCTGGTGCTCAGAGACATGGCTAAAATGGTGTGCATTGACGTGAAGGGGTCGAAGTGAGACCGGCGGGATGGCGTTGATCGCCATTTGGCGCGGCTCCGCTTCGACGGCTTGTGTTCGAGGAGCAGCATGACCTACCGGCAGGTTCGGATCATCGGCGGTCGCGGTCCGGGACCGGACCAGTTCGAGACGCTCCTGAGTGGTCTGGCCGTCGGACCGAAGGATGAGCTCCATGTCGCGGCCGATGGGCAGGTGAAGGTCTTTGACCCGGCCGGACGTCTGCTGCGACAATGGAAGACTGAGAAGCTCGGCTATTGCGTGGCGGTCCAATCGGACGGGACGGTATGGGTTGGGCAGGTGGGACAGATCGAGAAGTTCGACTCGAGCGGAAAGAGGATCGACACCTGGAAGGACGCGGCGCGTCTGGGGCTGGTGACGTCGATTGGGTTTATCGACCACTCCGTTCTGGTGGCCGACTGCGCCGACCGCTGCATTCGCTGCTACACGAGCGGGGGCGTGTGGCAGAATGACATTGGCAAGAAAAACAACACTCGCGGCTTCATCCTGCCCAACGGCCATCTCGACTTCGCGATTGACGCAAGCGGTGTGATTCATGCCTGTCATCCGGGCAAACACCGGGTTGAGCGCTACGCGCGGGATGGCCTGCTGCTGGGACATTTCGGTCGATTCGGGATGGCGAAGCCGGAGGATTTCCCGGGTTGCTGCAATCCTACCAACCTGGCGCTGTCGCCGCAGGGCGATGTCATTGTGACCGAGAAGGCGCCGCCGCGGATGAAAGTGTATAATGGCCGAGGTGAATTGCAGGCTTGGGTCGGGCCCGAGGGCTTCGATCCCAACGGCAAGAACAACGATGTGGTGGTGGACTCGAGCCGGAGGATTTACGTGGCGGACACGCCACGGTTGCGGGTGGTCATGTTTGAGCCGGAAGGGGCTGCACCGGCGGGCAACCGGCCGGCGACGACGCGGGAATCCGTTGGACGATGAGTGACAGACCTACAAGACGTGAACTGTTGGGTCACTGCGCACGGGGGGTCGGGCTGGTCGCGATCGGTGGGACGGGCGTCTATCTTGGCCGTCGTGCGGCCGCAGAGGGGCTCTGGCAGATTGACCCTGAGCGGTGCATCAATATCCGGCTCGGGGCCACCGGCATCGAAGCCTGCGACAAGTGTGCAACCACATGCGTGCTGGCCCTATCGGCCGTGCGGGCGGTGAACGAGTTTTCGCGGTGCGGGCGATGCTGCATCTGCCCGGCCTACTTTGATGTGACCAGCGAGGTTGGATCCGATGGCTTGCCCACGGGCAAGCTCTGTCCCCGGGATGCGATCGAGCGAAAGCCCATCGGTCTGGTCGACCCCAGCGATCCGCTGAACAACTTCTACGAGTATGTCATCGATGAGGCGAAATGCAACGGGTGCGGCAAGTGCGTGCTGGCCTGCAAGGAGCCGGCTGGTTTGGGTTCGATTCGCCTTGAAGTTCGGCATGATCTCTGCCTGAACTGTAACCGCTGCTCGATCGCCATGGCCTGTCCTGAGGAGGCCTTCGCCCAGCGTGAGATCCGGACCACGTGATGTGTTCTTACCTTGGGTCGTATCCCCCTTCGAGTCACGATGACTGACAGACCCGGTGACAGAACGACGCGGAGACCTGGGCCGAGGGGTGCGTCATGGCTGGTGACAGGCCTCACGTTCTGCGGCCTGATGGTGGTCGTGCTCACGGTCACATCGATGCTCCACGCGGCGCCCCTGGAATACCATCGCCCGGTGAACGCCGCTCCCAAGCCTGAGGACATTGGGGATGCCTACGTCATCCCCGTCGTCCAGCGGTCGGTGTCCAGGCCAGCGTGGTGGGGGGCGGTCGATGTGGCGATGCTGAGCGTGGCCCTGGCCGCGTCCGCTTGGCTGGCCCTGCGTCGTCGAAGCCGTCGCGGACTGGTGGTTCTGGCCATCGGATCGCTGGCATACTTTGGTTTCTATCGCGACGGGTGTGTGTGCCCGATCGGGGCGATCCAGAATGTGGCTGTCGCGCTGGTGGATCACAGCTACGCGGTTCCCCTGGTGGTGGTGATCTTCTTCTTTCTGCCACTGGTCGCGGCGCTGCTGTTCGGACGCGTGTTTTGCGGCGGGGTCTGTCCGCTGGGAGCGATCGCGGATCTGGTCGTGATCCGGCCGGTGGAGGTCCCCCGGCGGTTGGACAGGGTCCTGGGGGCCATCAAGTACCTGTATCTGCTTGTGGCCGTGTGGCTGGCAATTCGCCCGGCCGAGAGTCGGGATTTCGTCATCTGTCGGTTCGATCCGTTCGTCGGCTTCTTCCGTCTTACCGGCCCGGGGCACATGCTGATCATCGGTGGCATTCTGTTGCTGGTGGGCATGTTCATTGCCCGGCCGTACTGCCGATACCTGTGCCCCTATGGGGCGATCCTGGCAGTTCTCTCACGGTTCTCGTGGCGGGGTGTGACCATCACGCCAGACAGGGAACTGGACTGCGGTCTGTGCGTTGGCTCCTGCCCGTTCGGCGCGATCGAGAAGATGCGGGCTGTCCGAGCGTCCTGCCTGTCCTGCGGGCGATGCTACCGGGCCTGCCCGGTGGGCAATCCGCGGTCCGCTGACGAATCGAGCGTCGAGGTTGGTGCGAAGCTCGCGCTGCCTGTGGCCATGACCGGAGAGGGGGACGCCGCGACATGAGACCCATGCCTCTTCGCGTGAGACGTGGCCTGCTTTTGGTGGTCAGCATGCTGGCCGGTCTGGCCGCCGTGACCGCGATTGCCGTGCTTGTCGGCGGGTATGTGGCGACGGTGCGGACAGCCCCGGTGGACAAGCAGACGCTCGCGGTTTTGGAGAAGGCCGTCAAGACCGACGAGTCCCGGATGCCCGTCCTCATGGCCGAGCGTGATCGGCAGACCCGCGCGTCGCTCGAGCGCGAGGCTCACAAGCAGATCGCAGGTCACGGGCTCATGCTGGCCGCGGCCGCGTTCCTCCTCTCGTTCAAGGGCTTCCTCTCGCTTGGGGAGCGGCGGGTACCCACTGCCGACCAGATTGCCCTGGAACGTGCTGGCGGGCGACACCCCGGGCGGAAGGGCACGTCTGGGGGCGGCGAGGATGCCTGCGGCAAAAAAAGTGGCGAGGCCCGTTGTCAGGGCGAGGGGCGGTTCGAGGTCGACCCGGACTTCATCGATGAGGCGATTGCCAAGACTGGGCGCGGTCCGGAAGCCGCCATCCCGCTGCTGCAGGCCATCCAGGCTCGGTACCGCTACCTGCCCAGGGAAGCGCTGGAGCTCGTGTGCGAGCGGACGGCAATCACCCCCGCCCAGATTGAGGGCGTGGCTTCGTTTTACACCCAGTTCCGCCGGACCCCGGTCGGCGAGCACCTGGTCAAGGTTTGCCACGGGACCGCCTGTCATGTGGCCGGTGCCCAGGCGGTGAGCGACGAGATCCGCCGGCACCTCGGCATCAGGCCGGGTGAGGACACCGATGCGGCTCGGCGTTTCACGATCGAGCCGGTGGCCTGCATGGGCTGCTGCACGCTTGCTCCGGTCATTCAGGTGGATGATGTCGTGCACGGCCACGTGGGTTCCGACGATGCTCTGGGCTGGCTCGACGAGTGCCTGACCTCGTCGCCCGGCGGGAGGCGCCCTTCGAGACACGCGATGATCACCGCCGCGCCGCATTCCGGCCGCGATCGCGAACCGCGGGGCGAGGTTCGAGTCGGCCTGGGTTCCTGCTGCGTGGCAGGGGGGAGCGGCAAGGTGTACGAAGCCTTCGCTCGCGAGCTGGCGGAGACGGGTGTGACGGTGAGTGTGAAGCGCGTCGGTTGTGTCGGCATGTGCCATCGGACACCGCTGGTCGAGGCGATTCTGCCCGGTCGGGAGCCGGCCGTGTATGCCAACGTTCAGCATGAGGACGTTCGAACGATCGTGGAGCGACATTTCCGCCCGGCTGGCATGGCCCGCAAGGTGCGGCGTCTGGCCTCGTCGCTGGTTTCGCAGTGGCGGGGGAACGGCTCGGCGCGTTCGGCACGGGAGATGGCCATCAGTCTGCGCGACCCCCAGGTGGCCGCCTTTCTCGGGCGGCAAGTCCGAATCGCGACTGAGCACAATGGCCAGATCGACCCGACAGACCTGGACGAATACCGGCGGCACGACGGCTTCAGGGCTCTGGAGCGTTGCCTCAAGGAGCTCACTGTCCCGCAGATCATCGATGAGGTTACGCGCAGTGGGCTCCGCGGGCGGGGCGGGGCCGGCTTCCCCACGGGGCGCAAGTGGAACGCCGTCCGCAACGCCAGTGGTTGCGAGAAGTACGTGATCTGCAACGGGGACGAGGGCGATCCCGGTGCATTCATGGACCGGATGCTCATGGAGTCGTTCCCATTTCGGATCATCGAGGGCCTGGCCATTGCGGCGATCGCGGTTGGCGCGGAGCAGGGTTACTTCTATATCCGGGCCGAGTATCCCCTGGCTGTCCAGCGGATCCGCGAGGCGATCCGCCTCTGCGAGGGGCGGGGCCTTCTCGGCGACGACATCCTCGGCGGCGGCCATCGGCTTCACCTGCGAATCATGGAAGGGGCCGGGGCGTTCGTTTGCGGCGAGGAGACGGCCCTGATCGCCTCGATCGAGGGGCGCCGGGGCATGCCCAGTCTTCGCCCACCGTTTCCCGCGGAGAGCGGTCTGTGGGGCAAGCCGACGCTGGTCAGCAACGTTGAAACCTACGCGAACGTTCCGTGGATCATCCGTCACGGCGCCGACGAGTTCACGGTCATGGGCACCGCGACCAGCAAGGGTACCAAGGTGTTCGCCTTGGCCGGCAAGGTTAATCGCGGCGGACTGATCGAGGTGCCGATGGGCGTGACCATCCGGCAGATCGTCGAGGAAATCGGCGGGGGCATTCGTCACGGTCGGCGGTTCAAGGCGGTGCAGATCGGTGGTCCGTCCGGCGGGTGCATCCCCGCCGAACTGGCGGATACGCCTGTCGATTACGAGGCCCTTCGCGAAGTCGGGGCGATCATGGGTTCGGGCGGGCTCGTGGTCATGGATGAATCCGACTGCATGGTGGACATCGCCCGCTACTTCCTTGCGTTCACCCAGGATCAGTCGTGCGGCAAGTGCACGTTCTGCCGGGTTGGCACCCGGCGAATGCTCGACATTCTCGATCGGCTGTGTGCCGGGCAGGGAGTTGAAGCCGATCTTGACTCGCTGGAAGAACTCGCCCGCATGGTGTGTGCGGGCAGCCTCTGCGGCCTGGGCAAGACTGCGCCGAATCCGGTACTGACCACACTCCGCTACTTCCGCCGCGAGTATGAGGCTCATCTGGAGGGGCGCTGCCCGGCCGGCAAGTGCAAGGCGCTGATCCGGTATGCGGTGAGCGACGACTGTATCGGATGCACTCTTTGCGCCCAGGCCTGCCCGGTGGATGCGATTCCGTTTGCACCATACCGCAGGCACGAGATCAATGACTCGCGCTGTACGCGCTGCGATGCGTGCCGCCAGAAGTGCCCGGAGAATGCCATTGTGATCGAGACCGGTCCGCGCCCGAAGGCCGTGGCCATGAAAACGGGGGCCGCGTAAATGCCGCGCATCTCGATTGACGGCCGCGAGATCGAGGTGTCCCCCGGCACATCGATTCTGGCCGCAGCCCGCGAGTTGGGGATCGACATTCCGACGCTGTGCCATTTCGAGGGCTGCGCGGTTCAGACGACCTGTATGGTGTGCCTGGTCAAGCTGCAGCCCTCGGGCAGGGCGGTGCCCTCGTGCGCGACCGTGGTGCAGGACGGCATGCGGATCGACAGTGAGACGCCCGAGGTTCGGGCCCTCCGCCGGACCAGCCTGGAGCTGCTCCTGAGCCATCACCTCGGCGATTGTGCCGCTCCGTGCGAGTCGGCCAGTCCGGCCCACCTGGATATCCCGTTGATGCTTCGGCAGGTGACCGATGGGCGGCTCAGGGACGCGATCGCGACCATTCGGCGAGAGATGGCCCTGCCGGCGAGCTTGACGAGCATCTCGGCCGATGGTGGCGAGAAGGCCTGCCGCCGCGGTCTGATCGACGCCCCTGTCGGGATCAACGCGATTCTGCGGTTTGTGGCGGAGTCGGACCTGGCCTCAGATGATCCCTACGTGCCCACTTGCGGCCAGCAGACCGGCAAGAAGGTGGCCATCATCGGGGCGGGTGCTGCGGGCTTGACCGCCGCTTATCATCTGCTCCGCATGGGCCACGCTTGCACGCTGTTCGAAAGGCGGAGCATGCCCGGCGGTCTCTTGCGGGATGCGCTGGACGCGGCTTGCCCGCCTCGCGACTTCCTCGGCGCCGAAGTCGCCATCATCGTCCGCATGGGTGCAGCGATGGTGATGAACGCGACGATCGGAACGCCGCAGAGGCTGGATGAGCTTCGGGGTCGATTCGACGCAGTCCTGGTGGCAATCGGTTCCATTGCGGATGGTACCGCGGATCCGCTGGGCTTGCCCTCGATGTGCGACCGGCTCAAAGTGGACCTGACAACCCACGAGACAAGTCTGCCGGGCGTGTTCGCCGCCGGCGATATTATACGGCCGGGCAAGGTCCTTGCCCGTTCCGCCGCCGATGGCAAGGCTGCTGCCCTGTGTATTGACCAGTATCTGTCGGGCAGAACTGTGTCGGGGACTGAACGCGCGGTCAACGTTCGGATGGGCAAGCTGACCGAGTCAGAACTGTCGCTCCTCGTGACTCAGGTCAGTTCCTCCGCCTCATCCGAGCCGGGCGGTTCGGGCCGGCGGCTCACCCTGGATGAAGCCCGGGCTGGAGCCAAGCGGTGTCTCCAGTGTGACTGTGGCAAGAAAGACGGGTGCAAGCTGCGCGAGTACGCCGACCGGCTGGGTGCTGATCCCGGCCGCTACAAAGCCGAGCGGAGGAAGCTGGAGCGGGTCGTCCAGCAGGGTGGCGTGGTCTTCGAGCCGGGCAAGTGTATCCTCTGCGGCCTCTGCGTTGACATTGCCACCCGAGTCCGGGAGCCGTTGGGGCTGACGTTCATCGGACGCGGCTTTGACGTTCGGGTCGGTGCGCCGTTCGACCGGACGTTGTCCGAGGCGCTTCAGCGAGTCGCCGCCCGATGCGCCGAAGCGTGCCCGACGGGGGCCCTTGCCATTCGCTTGGAGTTGTGCGCCGACGGCACGTGCGACCGTTGCCGGTCACGTGGCGGCTGAACTGGCTGGAATCACCCGTCAATCCACGTTGATTTGGAGCATTTCCGCGTATTCCCGAAGCCGCCGCTGCACATCGGTCAGGGTGGTCTTCTCGATCACTTCCTTGCTGAAACCCTCGATCGTGAATGACGCGGTGATGGTTCCCCGGGCGAGGGCGTTGCGCAGGGCTGCGACGCCGAGGTCCCTGCACCTGGTCAGGTATCCCATCATGCCACCGGCAAAACTGTCCCCCGCACCGGTCGGATCGACCACCTTGGTGGTCGGGTAGGCGGGCAGCGAGACAACATGCTCGGTCGTCACCAGCATCACGCCGTGCTGACCCCTCTTGATGACCACGAACTTGGGGCCCACGGTCAGGATCTTGCGGCCGGCCAGAATGACGTTTGACTCGCCCGTGAACAGCAGGGCCTCCGCGTCGTTCAGAATCGCCCCGGTGACCATGCCCAGCGTCCTGATCAGCGGCTCACGTTGCGTGTTGATCCACAGGTCGCGGGTGTCAGCGACGATGAGCTTCGGCGACCGGACCTGGCGGATCATGTCGGCTTGCAGTGCCGGGTGGGTGGCCGCCAGGAACAGGCAGTCGCTGTCGGCGAAAGATGCGGGCACTTTCGGACCGGCCTCGGCCAGAACGTTGACCTCGACGGCCAGCGTTTGGGCATCGCTGGTGACGTCGCTGTAGGCTCCGGACCATCGGAACGTCTTGCTGCCCTTGCGGACCTCCAGACCAGCCAAATCGAACCCCTGCTTCTCCAAGAAGGCGCGGAACTCGCCCGGAAAATCCTCTCCGACAACTCCCACGAGGCGGACCGGCGTGAACAGCCTGGCGGCGAGGGAGAAGTGGATGGCCGATCCGCCGAACACCCCCTTCACCTCGCCGAACGGCGTCTTCAGATCATCGATGCCGATGCTGCCGGTCACGAGTAACGACATAGAAACTCCTTCCTGTGAGAGCACGGCGAGCACTGTAAACGTGGCCACCGAAAGGGGCAAGTGACCCGAGTTTCTGGAGGCCCGCGTCCGAAGGGCCTATAATCGCGACGTCATGCACCGATACATGGTCATGGATGTCCCCGTGGGAGCCGTGGTTCTGGCGGCCGGGCCCAAAGGCCTGACGAACGTCGTCGTGACTAGTAGAAGGGGACGTGAAGCCGAGAGAATGGCGAAGGCTCGATTCGTTGACGCGACCTCCGACGGTAGCCTCCTGCCCGACCTGCAAGCCCAAGTGGAGGCCTATTTCGCCGGACAGGAAGTGAGTTTCGACACGCCTGTGGATCTGACCAGCGTGACCGACTTTCAGCGTCAGGTGCTCCTGGCGTGTCGCCGCATCGCCTACGGGCGGGTCGCGACTTACGGTGAACTGGCCCGCTGCGTGGGGCGACCGAAGGCGGCCCGGGCGGTCGGCCAGGCCATGGCCGCCAATCCCGTTCCGATCGTCATTCCGTGTCATCGCGTCGTGGGGGCGAGCGGAGAACTGACCGGTTTCTCCGCCGAGCAGGGCGTGAGTCTCAAGCGATGGCTGCTGGAACTGGAGTTCGGGGCGCGTTCCCTCGGCTGCCGGAGCGGCGGAGGGCCGGTCCGGGGTCGATAGCTGGGCGGTGTTCGGCCGACGAGAGGCTCCAATCGCCTCATGCAGGTGCCTTGGCCGGCCTCCTCCAAAGCCTGCTCAGCAGGCCTGATGAGGCCGTCTTCTCGGCTTCCCCGGCATCGGCTTGGCTCGTGAGTTTCTTGGCCAGTTGTTCAATGGCCAGTCGAGCCGGGCTGCTTGGGGCGTCCGCGACGATCGGGTGCCCAAGATCCAGAGCCGACTGAACGCGCTTATAGTCGTTGGGGATCATGGCGAAGATGGGCTGACCGAAGTGGGCTTCGACCTCTTCCGGCTTGATGCGATCGTTGTCTGCGTTGCAGCGGTTAAGCACGATCTGCACTCGATCCTCCGGCATGCCGGTGCGGATCAGACCGTCGAACATCCGGGTCGCGTTGCGGATAAACGGTACGCCAAGCTGGGTAACGATCAAGGTGTAATCGGCGTTCTTGACTGCCGCCGCGTTGAGCGCGTCCAGGGTGCGGGGCATATCGACGACGACATAGGAGAACATGGTCGAGAGGGTGCGCAACGCTCCCTCCACCCCTTCCGGTGTCACGTCATAGGCTCTCTCCAACTCCCCCGGGCGGGCCAGGATGGAGACGTTGCACGGCAGGTTGTACAGGGCCTTGGTCATGACTGTCCGATCGATTTCAGCGCCCTGTCCACACACATCCGCGATACTGTAGTTGGGTGAGCAGTCGAGCACAGTGCACACATCGCCAAACTCGAGGTTGAGATCAACCAGCGCGCACCGGCGGTTGGTCGTATGCACCAGTTCCATGGCCAGGTTGCACGCCACCGTCGTCGCTCCCGAACCCCCGGCGGAGCCCACCACACAAATGAGCTTCGAGGTCTTGACCTCAGCCACTCGGGTCGTACGAATCCGCTCCATGGCACTGTTCAGGTCGGTGGCGTCGATCGGCCAGGTGACAAACTGGCTGCATCCGGCCCGCATGGCGGCGATGATCGACTCCGGGTCGGTCCACCGGCCGACGCCAAGGATGCTGCATGTCGGCGTCGTCTCCGCGATGCGCTGGACGATGCTCAGCCCCTGACCTTGTTTGTCGCCCAGATTGACCGCCGCGACATCGGTTTCCCCTGTCAGCAATTCCCTGAGTTCGTCCCAGGAGGAGGTCTGGTCGACGATTTGTACGTGCCTGAGCTGCTGGAAGGCGAGTCGGAACGTCTCTTCCGCCAACCCCTCCCCATCAAACAGGACGATCTTCAACGGTTCCGGCATGGTGTAGTTCCCCTTGGCATCGATGCTCCACGCTCCACGGCGCAGCCTGCCTGCTATGCATCATATCGGTCATCAGACCGATCTCTTTGGCTAAAAGGACCATCACGGGCGTGCGCCACGCCAAGCCAGGTTACCGGACCCTGCATGGCCCCGACGTCGTCCATCGCCGAGACACGGGAGCCTAGAGAATACAGCGGCAACAAAAAGAGGGCCGCCTCGCCCCGGGGGGAGGTGGCCCTCTCACGATCAACGGAGGGACTGTAGTTCGCTCCCGTACCTGCTACGCCTCGCGGCATTCACAGGCACGCAGATTGCGGGAGGTCGGGGGATGATGCCGCCCGGCCCTCCCAACGGTCGGACTGGGTCAGCGCCGGCGGCCGGCGAAGAGGCCGAGACCAGCCACGGCCAGCAGAGCCAGTGTCGCCGGTTCGGGCAGAACGCTGCCGAACAACTGGATCTCGGATACCTGCATCGAGTTGGCGCCGCCAGCATTCCGCACGCTCGTAAACACGATCCGGTAGGAGTTGTACCCGAAGGCGTTGTCGAAGGTGGTCAGCGGACCCGTCTCGAATCGGGTCTCGGTCAGACCGGTGTCACCGGCCGCGATCAGTCTCCAGCTCTCGGCAGAGCCCCAGCTATTGGGTTCGCTGGTGATGCCATCGTTGGTTCCATAGAGGGCCCAGGTCATCGGGTCACGCTCAGGGGCATCGTTGGCCGAGCTGAACTGCACGCCGGTGACGAGGGTCTTGTGGGCCTGGGTGGGCGTCACGATGAGACCGCTGTTAGTCTCGCCGAAGTTGAGGTACTTACTCGAGGTCGAACCGTCGATTGCCATGGCCGGAGCCTCGCCACCGGGGTGATTGCTGGTGTACACATGATCGAGGTCGATGGCTGCGACCGTGCCGCCGGCGAGGACGTTCGCGCCCGTGCCGTCGGTGCTCTCGAAGAGACCCACCTCGGCGATCTGCATCGAGTTGGTGGCGCCTGCGTTCTTGAGTGTCGGGAACACGACTCGGTAGGACGTGTAGGCGTTGGAGTTGGCGAAGTTGACCGGAGCCATCGCAGTGAAGCGGTCGTCAGGAAGGGCGAGAGCGCCTTCGCTGATCAACGTCCAGGCCTCCAGGTCGCCGTTGCTGTTGTCGGTGCTGACGATCGGGACATTGGTGCCGAAGATCTGGTACGAGGCGGGGTCGCGCTCGGCCCAGTCGTTGGCGGTGGTCAGTCCCAGGCTCCGGACAACCGTCGGGGCGGCCGACGACACGATGAAGCCCGAGTTCTCCTTCGAGAAGTTGAGATACTTGGTATTCGCATCACTATCGAAAGCCTTGCCGGGAGCCTCAGCCCCAGGATAGCTGCTGCCGCTGGAGTCGCGGTCGATGGCTACAACGGGATCGCCCGGCTTCAACAGAGGATCCGCAGCCCAACTACTTGTGCCAATCGCCAACACCGTGGCCGCGCACAACAGGAGCAAAAGTGTGTACCGTGGCATCGAGTGCCCCTCCGAATTAGAGATACGTACCCGTCGCACGCAGCATTCCACGCGAACGCTGCGACCGCGAGCTTGCTTCCATCTGTATGCCCGCTATTGGAGAGGTGTACGGTCTTCTTTTCCTCCTAGCGAGCCAACTTCATGTTAAGGAAATCACCCCTTGCCTGTCAAGACCCTTGTCGCCAAAAACGAGGGCTGGACGGGGGTGGCGGCCGGGCAGTCCTTGGCGGGTCCTGGGGACGGTTTCGGCTGTAGAGGCCTCCCTGAACGGCCATCTCGCCGGTTCGTGTGCCGAACAGGCGGATTAAAGTTTCACTGTTTTTACCTACGCCTGCGGCTTCGGCTTTCCGAACGCCGTTTTCGGGGGATGGAAGGCCCCTGCCCGGCTGCCGAAGCCTGTTGCGGAGGTCGGTTCTGGGGTAACGTGTGTTCGGATGAGTTTGGGTGGCCGGCTTCGACAAGGCGACCCGTTCCGATCGTAGTGCGGCAGGTGCCAGAGAAGGCTGCTCCGATGACCGATTCAGTTTCGCCGGCTTCGAAGGGGGGATGTGCTGCCGAGACCTGCGAGGGGCGAAGGCCCTTGGGCTGGCGGTCTCGGGCGGGGTGGCGTTTCGCCGGGTATCTCGTTTTGGCCTACGTGGCCTGGTGCGCCCTTCTGTACTTCATGCAGGATGGGATCGTATTCCCGCGGGAGCTGGCGGGTACGGGAAACTCGACTCCGCCGGCGGGCACCATTGTGATGACCGAGCAGATCGAGGGTGGGGGGCAGGTTCTGGCCTGGTTCGTGGCCGCGCCGGGATTGAGCCCCGAACGGCCCGGGCCACTGGTGATGTTCTTCCATGGGAATGCGGAGTTGATCGATGGTCAGGGCGACCTTGTTCGCGCCTACGGTCGCCTGGGGTGCTCGGTTCTGCTGCCCGAATATCGCGGCTATGGTCGGTGCGGAGGCGTGCCTTCGGAGAGCGGCCTCGTCCAGGACGCGGTGCGGTTTCTTGACCGGGCAGCCAAGCTGCCCGGCGTGGATCCCTCGCGCATCGTGCTGCACGGCAGGTCACTCGGCGGCGGGGTCTCGGCCCAGGTCGCAGCCCATCGCCCTCCGGCAGCTCTCGTTCTCCAATCGACGTTCATGAGCACGATTCCTCTGGCCCATCGCTACGGCGTGCCCGGCTTCCTCTCCAAACACACCTTTCGGACCGATCGGGTTGTCGCCGACCTCAAGGCCCCGCTGTTGATCTTCCATGGTGTCCGCGACTCCATTATCCCGGTGGCTCATGGCCGCCGGTTGCGCGATTTGGCCCCCGGAAGCACGTACGTGGAATATGATTGCGATCACAACGACTTTCCCGGCAGCGCGGATGAGGACTACTGGCGAGCGATCGAGTCCTTTCTGGTCTCCGCCGGGGTCCTCGGTGATGGCCAGGGGCCGGGCGCGGCCCAACCGGAGGCGACGACGGTGCCGGGCGGGTGACTGAGCACTGGAACGGCGCCCGCGGGCGGCGGCAGGCCGATCGCTACGTGCGGTATTGGTTCTCGATGACGGCAGGAGGTCTCATGAAGCTGATTCGATTCGAGGATACGCGCGGCCAGGTGAGCATGGGCGAGCCGGTCGAAGGTGGCCAAGCTCGACTCTTTCGGGGCGATCTGTTCGGGCAGTTGGAGGTGACCGGCCAAGTGGTGGAGGTGCGGCGGCTGCTCGCCCCGGTGCAGCCGGTCAATCTGATTGCGATCGGTCTCAACTACCGTCGCCATGCCGAGGAGGGCGGCCAGAGGATTCCTGATGAGCCCCTGGTGTTCGCCAAGCTGACAACCAGCGTCATTGCGCCGGGAGAGCCCATTGTGCTGCCGACAGCCGCACCGGATGAGGTGGACTATGAGTCCGAGCTGGCGGTGGTGATCGGCCGGAGAGCCCGAAAGGTCAGCGAAACCGAGGCTTTGGACTACGTTCTCGGCTACACTTGCGCCAACGATGTTTCCGCCCGCGATTGCCAGGTTCGGCGCGACAAGCAATGGACCCGGGCCAAGAGTTTCGACACGTTTTGTCCGCTGGGTCCCTGTCTGCTGATCGACCCCAAAGTCAATCCGAACGCGTTGTCGATTCGTGGTCGTCTGAACGGCAGGCTCATGCAGGACTCGAGCACGGCGGACATGATCTTCCTCGTACCGAAGCTGGTCAGCTACCTGTCGCAGCACTTCACCCTCCTGCCGGGCACGGTGATCATGACCGGCACACCGGAGGGCGTCGGGTGTGCGCGCAAGCCACCGGTGTTTCTGCGGCCTGGCGACACGTTCACGGTCGAGATCGAGGGGATTGGCGAACTCACCAATCCGGTTCAGGCTGATTCAATCCCTGCGTTCGGAATGCCGCCGTCGGAAGGTGGAGGACACCGTCGCGACAAAGGCGTGTCTGGTGGTGTTGTCGAAACTGACATCGGGAGGTAGCCTAAGGTATCCTGGTCGGGTGGGGATTCCCGATCGCTCTCATGGAGATTTGGCAATGAAGTGCAGGAACGTGATCGCCGGTTCGGCGAAGATGCTGACAGGCTTGGTGTGTCTCTCCCTCGCCCTGATGACGGCATCGCCCGCCCAGGGAGTCGAGTATCGTCGCCTCTCGGTCAAGGAGTACCGCGACAAGATGAAAGGTGGCTGGATCGGCCAGATCGCTGGGGTCTGCTGGGGCGCTCCCACCGAGTTCAAGTTCACCGACAAGATCATTCCTGAGGACGCCATGCCCAAGTGGACGCCGGACATGATCAACAACGCGTTCGGGCAGGACGATCTCTACGTCGAGATGACTTTCCTCCGCTCGATGGAGCAGTACGGCCTGGACGTCTCGATCCGGCAGGCGGGTATCGACTTCGCCAATTCGAAGTACCCGCTGTGGTGCGCGAACAACGCAGGCCGCAGCAACCTCCGTGACGGTACCGCTCCGCCCGATTCGAGCCATCCCAAGTTCAACCGGTGCCCGAACGACATCGATTATCAGATCGAAGCGGACTTCTCCGGCCTGATCGCACCGGGCATGCCCAACGCCGCGATCAAGCTCGGCGAGAAGTTCGGGCGGCTCATGAACTATGGTGACGGCGTGTACGGCGGGCAATTCATGGGCGGCATGTACGCGGAGGCGTTCTTCGAGTCCAATCCCGTCAAGTTGGTGGAGGCTGGTCTGAAGTGCATTCCCTCCAAGAGCCAGTACGCCGAGATGGTTCGCGATATGCTCCGCTGGTACGCGGAGAATCCCTCCGACTGGCAGAAGACTTGGCAACTGGCCCAGAAGAAATACCGCGAGGACCCGGCCTACCAGAAGGCATCGAACGGCGGGATCGACGTCAAGATCAATGGAGCGTACGTGCTCATGGGCTTGCTGTACGGCAAGCGAGATCTCGGTCAAACGATCATCATCTCTTGTCGGTGTGGGCAGGATTCGGACTGCAATCCGTCGAGTTCCGCGGGCGTTTTGTTTGCCACAGTCGGCTTCTCCAAGCTGCCGGATCGGTTCACCAAGGAACTCAGTGAGACCAAGGTCTTCAGTCACACCGCGTACAACTTCCCGGCTCTGTTGAATGTGTGTGAGAAGCTGGCTCGCCAGGTGCTTGTTGGGCAGGGCGGACGAATTGAGAAGGACGCTGCGGGCGAAGACGAGTTCGTGATCCCCGTGGCCGAGGTCAAACCGAGCCCGCTCGAGCTGAGCTGGGAACCCGGCCCCATCGCCGACAGCCGCTTCACCGAGGAGGAGATGGCGAAGATCACCGAGTTGGGACCGAAGCGGGAGTTCGAGAAGTACTTCCCCGGCTGGTCGGTTCGCGATTGCGGCAAGGAGATGGATCCTGGACTGAAGAACGAGCACGCCGGCCGCAAGCACGTGTACGTGACGCATCCGCTGAGCAGGGAGACGGGCTGTACGCTCAGCCGGACAGTCGATGTGCCTGCCGGGAAGCAGACGGCCTTACGCCTGGTGGTCGGCCATCATCCGGAAGGTGATTGGACCTTGATCGTCAAGGCGGATGGCAAGCCGCTACTGGAGAAATCGATCGGCAAGGGCATCTCCGAGAAAGGATGGGTTTCGCTGAGCGTCGATCTGTCCGACTTCGCGGGGAAGACGATCCAGCTGGAGTTGGTCAACCAACCGAGCGGCTGGTTCTGCGAGGCGGCCTACTGGGGCGAGGTCGCGGTGGAGTCCAAGTAGACCGGCTCCGCGGGCTTGAACCAGCCCCGCGTCGAGGGTTTGAGCGGCGCCGGTGATGTCGCGACCGGGTGATCGGGGGCCGGTCGCGTGCCGGTGGGACGACTTGCCGGTGCCAGGCTGCCTCGGAGAATCAGGGGCAGGTTCGACTTCCGGTCGAACCCGTCGCCTTCCGTACGCTCCAAGATCTCGCGGCCGCGGGTGGCGTTCTCGACGGCCGTGAACGTGCCGACCATGATGATCAGCGGTCCGCGCTGCAAGGGAGGCGACCAACCGCTGAAGACCCCGAACCGCTGGCTGCGAACGGTGACATGGAACCGGCCGCTCAGCAGGCCGTTCCTGGGCGCCTCGGTTACGGCGACACCGCCGAAGGATGCGAACCGCTGGTGCGCCGGTCCCCGGGTGTGCTTTGCCCGCACCGATCGAGCGTTCAATGTGTAGAGCTTCTCGGCGCCAGCGGGCAGCCCGTCGAGGATTATCGACATCTGCCACTCGCTTTCGAGGGCTTTGCCCAGGAGGGAGGCGACGTGGTGTCTCAGGGCGATGTTGAGTCTCCCATCCGGTTCAAGCCAGTAGTAGGCCTCGGTCACGGGTGTGCTGGCAATCGGGCGTTCGGCGGGACCGAAGTCCGAGCGCATGAAAGGGACCATGTGGACGGTGCCTTGGCCGGTGCATCCGATCGCTGAGAGTGCGGCCAGTAGGCAGCTGGTACGCAGGGCTGCGCCCGGGTTCAGCGTCCGTCTTGTGTTCAACATGCAGGTCATCAGTGGGGAATCGGGTACCGCTGGCAGATCTCGAGCACGCGCAAGCGGACCTTGGCGGTCGCTTCCTCGCTCCCACGGGCGGCCAGGACCTGGTGGATCAGCCCAGCCACTTCCTGGAGGTCCGACGGGCCAAGCCCACGGGTGGTGAGAGCCGGCGTGCCGATCCGTAGTCCCGACGTCTCCGTCGGCTTGCGTTCATCGAAGGGAATCATGTTTTTGTTGACGATAATCCCGGCCTGTTCGAGCCAGCCCTCGGCCTGCTTGCCGGTGATGTCCGCGTGCACCTGGCGCAAATCCACCAGCATCAGGTGGTTGTCCGTTCCTCCGGAGACCAGCCGGTAGCCGCATTTCTGCAATTCCCTGGCCAGGGCCCGGGCGTTGTCCAGGATGCGCTGCTGGTAGGCCTTGAACTCGGGCTTGAGGGCCTCGCCGAATGCGACCGCTTTGCCCGCGATCACGTGCATGAGCGGCCCGCCCTGGATGCCCGGGAAGATCCGCGAGTCGACCGCCTTGGCGTGCTGGGCTCGGCACATGAGCATGCCCGCCCGTGGGCCGCGCAGCGTCTTGTGGGTCGTCGTGGTGACGAAATCGGCGTGCGGGATCGGCGAGGGGTGCAGCCCTGTCGCCACCAATCCGGCAATGTGGGCGATATCGGCGGTCAGGTAAGCCCCAACCTCGCGAGCGATGGCGGCGAACGCGGCAAAGTCGATGGTTCGCGGATAGGCCGACGCGCCCGTAACGATCATCTTCGGCTTGTGCTCGAGAGCCAGCTTGCGGATGACGTCGAAATCGTTGACCTCGGTCGTACGGTCAACACCGTAGTGGACGATGTTGTACAGACGTCCGCTGAAGTTCGCCTTGAGGCCGTGAGTCAGGTGACCACCGTGGGCGAGGTCCAGCGACAGAATCGTGTCGCCCGGGTTCAAGACGGCCATATAGACCGCCATGTTCGCCTGGCTGCCGGAATGTGGCTGCACATTCACATGCTCGCACCCAAACAGCTTCTTGGCTCGTTCGATGGCCAAGTTCTCGATTTCGTCGACGTGCTTGCACCCGCCATAGTAACGCTTGGCCGGGTAACCTTCGGCGTACTTGTTGGTCAGCACCGAGCCGACCGCCTCAAGTACCGCTTTGGACACATGGTTCTCCGAGGCGATCATCTCCAGGCAGGTATCTTGACGGCGGCCTTCGGCGACGAGAATGGCATACGCCTCCGGATCCGTTCGCTTGATGTTCGGGTAATCTGACGCGTGGGTCACGTTCTGCACCTCTCGAGTCATTGGACGATTGTGTTGGGGTATCGCCTTTTCCGGGCGGGTCTCGCTCCCAACGGCCATCATGGTAGCCCGCTGGGCGCATAAATCAAACCCCCGGCTGCGTAGTCGGATTCGGTTGATTCCTCACGATCTGAAGCTCACCAGGCTGCTCCGCGGCCGCTGGTGACAGGGAGGAGCTTCATGGTCGGGAGGCTGCGTTGGCTCAGCACATGGCACTCGCGCAGCGTCTTTCCTGACGCGACGCAGAGTTGGCGATCATCCAGACATGGAAGAAACCTCGACGTCGAACCGTCAGAAGCGAGGTTCATCGTCGCCGCAGGATCAGGCAGCCCAGGCCCAGCAGGAGCAGTGTGGCCGGTTCGGGGATCGCCACCACATCGATCTCTTTCAGAATCGTCGCCACAACCGCGCCCGTGTCGGTGGGGGGTACGAACCAGTCTTGGGTGTTGTCCACTGCCCAGTAGGTGAACTTTAGGCCGTGCACCTGGGCGCCGCCGAACAGCGCCCCGCCGGTGTCGTCAGTCAGGGCCACGATGGAACCCTGCCACTGGCCACCGTTTTGGACGTAGTAGCCGCTCGTGGGGGCGGTCAGATTGGCCCCACCGAAGGCGGCGTTCCAGTTGCCGTGGACATCTTTCCACTGTACCTGGAGGTTCTGAAAGACGCGCCCGTTCTTGTCGTCGTTTCCGGCGAACGAGTAGATGCCGCTGATCGCGGTCGGTGTCCAGTTCAAGGCGGTATCTTCATACCGGACGGTGAGCGTTGGCTGGCCGTAGTCCGCCAGGACGCAGTCAAGGTTGGTGCCGAGGATACCATCGGTGAACTTGACCGGATCATTGGGAAGGGCGAAATGGAAACCGCCGGCGTCGATGACGCCCAGTTTGCCCTGAAGAGCATCCGTTGCCGAGATTGCCGGATTCAGGTCCCCGTAGGAGGCAAACATCGTGCCTGCCCAGACATCGGCCGCCACAGCCGGCGCTGCAACCGTTCCCACCATCGCCAAAACGACACACAGGTTTCTCATCTCATGTCCTCCTGGAATTGGGTGATCTACCGCAACACGGCCATTCTCTTGGGCCTGACGGCTCGACAAGTGCATGCCGTAAGCCCGCGACACGCAAGGTATAAGGTATGAGGCCGGGCCGACATATCGAGGGGTACTTCACTTCCCGCATGCTTCTCCCGCCTCTTGGGGTGGTATTCTCTGATCTTCGGGCTTTTCTGTCAAGAACGTGATAGCCGTGGGAGCACGTTGCGGCTTGCGGCAGGGGTGCGGTCTGGCTACAGTAAGGTGTGCCTGGAGCTGGATCTGGGAACCTGAGGAGGGTGGTCGGGTGCGCGCTGGCAAGAGGACTTCAGTCCCGAGGAAGGAGCATTCCATGTTTCGATTCCTGATCACGACGGTTGTGGTTGCAGTGGTGGGGCCGGCGACCTGGGGCGCGATCGTCTCAACCACGACGCACGGCGACGCCTATCTTGTCGGTCTGGAGGAATCCGTGGCGGCGGGGGATCTCCTCTCCGGCCGGATCGCCACTATTGAGGACGGCGACATGGGCTGGCATCCGGTCAACACTGACCCCACCGATCAGTTGCCGGCCTTCACCGACGACAAGGTCCTCATCAGGGCCGACGGTCATCCTTACTACGGCCTGCTCAACGATTTCCCCCAGAACGGGCAGCCCGTCAAAAGGGCGGTGTATGATCTCGGCGGCCCGATGAACATCGATGAGATCCGGATCTTCACGGGCAATCAGGACGCCAATGGTCGCATCTTCTGCACGGTTCAGCTCTTCGCGTCGAAGAACGGCACCGATTTCACGCCTATCGGCCCGAACCAGGGATATTACCAGTCAGATCCCTCCGGCTCCATCAACGTCCTAGGTAGCGGAGCGAACATCTCCGGCGATCCAAGTAAACCCTATGCGTCCACGCTCCTGCGCATCTACGACGATACCGGATCGTCGCTGGCGAAGCAGGCGACTCATCTGCGATTCTACCTCTACGGAGTGGACAACACTCAGGGTCAAATGCGCGACCCGTTCGACGGCATCAACACATTCACGGGCGTGGACGACACGCTTACGAGGCCCAATACGTCTCCGCTCGTCTGGGAGATCGATGCCTTGGGCTTTGCCGGAGAAACCTGCGGCAATGGCATTGACGATGACAACAACGGTTTGACCGATTGTGCCGATCTGGAGGCGTGCAGCGACGATCCGGCTTGCCGATGCACTCACCATCCGGTGTTCGACGTGGACGACGATGCGGATGTCGACCAGGCCGACTTCGGTGTCTTCCAGGCCTGCTATACCGGTGATGGTGACCTCGGAGGGCTGTTCGGTTCGCTCTCGCTCGACTGTCAGTGCATGGACCTGGCCGGCACCGGCGGCGCAACGGATAACGCCATCGGCTCCGCGGACTTGCAGGTGTTCATGCGCTGCTATACCGGACCGGCCATGTCCGCGTTGCTCGATCCAAACTGCGACCACGCACCCTTCTGAGGCAGCGGTTCATGTTCCGCCGCCGGTGATGCGACGCTATCCGAGGGGCCTCGGGATCGGTTACGTCTGTGATGCTGGCCGAGGGCTACTTCATCGGTGTCAGAGTCAGGGACCGGAGGTTCATTGCCTGCCAGCCTTCCTTCGCCGGTTTGACCGTCAGTGTCGAAATCCCGGCGGTTAATTCGAGGATCCCGACTTCGACGGTCTCGAACTTGGTGTAGCTTCCCGTCTTCGGCGACGTTCCTTGCACATGGGCATCGCCGACGGATACCTCAAACGTACCCGAAGCCAGCGCGGCAATGGTGGCCGTCACCTTGTACTTGCCGGACTCCTTCACGCGGAATTGCCAGTCCACGAAGTCCTCACCCTTCGTCCAGTAGCCGATGTTGTCGTGGCTTTCGCCAGGTTCGTAGCGGAGTTCTTGCCCGTGGAGGTTGGCCTCAACCGCCGGAAGGGTGATGGAGCCGTCCTGGCCGGGCATGATGGGAGCCGCCTCAACATCAGGTTGACCCTCGAT
The DNA here is from genome assembly GCA_018003015.1 of Phycisphaerae bacterium. Taxonomy (NCBI): domain Bacteria; kingdom Pseudomonadati; phylum Planctomycetota; class Phycisphaerae; species Phycisphaerae bacterium. The sequence goes on from JAGNEZ010000030.1 coordinate 72,034, forward strand.
TCGGCAGGTTACCACTGAGCAGATCGCATCGGGGGCGGCGGTCGGAACCTCGATCATGACGCCGGCCTCGGATGACTCGTGCTTGAGCTCCTTTTTCGGGTCCGCCAGCAGGGCGGCGGCCAGGACCTTGTTCTTCAAGCCCGGCACGACCAGTCGGCCATCCGACGGCCATTGGAACACATGCAGGTACAATGTCGTTTCGCTGGAGCCGACCTTCTTGGTGCATCGTCCCCACGGTAAACGCCGGAACGGGCTGGCCGAGGTCGAGTAGATCGATTCGCCGTTGGTTTTCATCCAGCGGCCGACTTCCTTGAGCCGCTCCACCGAGGCCTCCGGGAACAAGCCCTCGGACGTGGGTCCGATGTTGAGCAGGTAATTGCCGCCCTTGGAGGCGATGTCGACGAGGTTTCGGACCAGCGTCTCGGTGCTCTTCCAGTTGTTGTCGTAGCTCTTGAAACCCCAGGTGTCGTTCATGGTCATGCAGGTTTCCCAGTCGCGGCCGCCAGGGTAGCCGGTGGGGGGGATGAACTGCTCGGGGGTCTCCGTGTCACCGTGGTATCCGCCGCCGAGGCGGTTGTTGTGAATGATGCCCGGCCGCAGCTTCAGCAGGGGAATGAGCATCTCTGCTCGCTCCCTGTTCATGTCTACCGGGGTATCCCACCACAGGATGGAGAGGTCTCCGTAGTTCAACAGGATTTCCTTGACCTGGGGAACGGCCACGTTGCGGATGTAGTCATCCATGCTCCCGTCTTGGGCCTTGTCCCAGTGCCCGCCCGCGGCTGCCCCCCCGGGGTTGTTCCAGTCCTGGGCCTGCGAGTAGTAGAATCCAAGTCGGAGCCCGTGCTTGGCGCATGCCGCCGCCAGCGGCTTGAGCAAGTCCTTGCCGTACGGCGTGGCGTCCACCACATTCCACTTCGAGGCCCTGGTTTGGAACAGGGCGAAGCCGTCGTGGTGCTTGCTGGTGATGACGATGTACTTCATGCCGGCGTCCTTGGCCATCCGAACCCACTCATCGGCGTTGTACTTGACCGGGTTGAACTGCTTGGCGAAGCCCTGATATTCGGCGCAGGGGATCTTGGCCGAGTTCATGATCCACTCACCGATCCCGCCAATGCGTTTGTCGTGGTAGGTGCCGGCCGGGACAGAGTAGACACCCCAGTGAATGAACATGCCGAATCGGGCCTCACGCCACCACTTCATGCGCGCGTCGCGCTGTTCTCGCGTCTCGCGGGCATAGGGATCCACGGCGTCGTCGGCAGCTAGGGCAGTACCCGTCAAGCCGGACGCGAGAAGAACCGCTGCCATCAGTACT